>DASTNU010000157.1:0-5269 GCA_035720605.1 Longimicrobium sp.
GTGCGCAGCAGCCCCTGCAGCTGCGGGATGGCTTCGACGCGCGCCTGCCGGCTGGTCAGGTCCATTTCCAGCAGGGCCTGCGCCACATCCTGGCGGCGGCGCAGCATCTCCTCCATCTCGTCGGGATACGTCTCGTGGTCGTATTCGCCCAGCGCGTGCAGCGTGGGCGGCTCGCGCCCGAAGATGGCGTTGATGATGGAGCCGTGCGGCGGCGCGTCCTCGCCCTCCTCCGCCTCTTCCGCCATCCGCTTCCTGATCCAGTGCCGGATGCCCATGTTGGCTGCCTGATCGTAACGGGTTTTTGCGCGGCGCCAGAGGCAAGAGGCGCGCCGGGTCGGTGGTGAGGGGGTGACAGGGTGACAGGGTGACGAGGTGACCTCGCCGGACGCCGTCTCTGCCCCGGCTGTCTCCCAATCCGCGCAGGCGGATTTCGTGAACTTCCAGCAGCGGTTTCAACCGCCGGGCGGGATGCCTGTGCCGAGCGATCGGCTCACCCTGCCGCCCATCACTCCATCACTCCATCACCGCCTCACCCTCACCCTCAGCTGCCGCAGACATGCTCGCTGGAGTACAGCTTCCAGTCGTTCGGGTCCTGCGGGTTGTAGCACACCTTGTAGGTCTTGGCCGGGTCGTACCAGGTGATCTCGTTCATGGTGTGCGCGTGCACGCCGTTGGCCGCGTCCACGAACGAGAAGGTGAGCGTGTGCCCCTCCTGGTTCTCCTCGCCGTCCGACCACCGTGCCGGCGTCGCCACGAACCCGATGACCGGCGCCTCCGTCTCCTGCCGCTCGCTGTCAGCCGCGGAGTCCTTCATCACGAACAGGAGGATTCCCGCCATGATCGCCCCCACGATCGCGATCACAATCAGATACTGCTTCATCAGCCCTGCGTCTCCCAGAGTAGTTGGCTGCCGCCCGTCACCCCGACACCTCGTCACGGTCAGTCGCTGCTCGACATCCGCACCCGCGCGGAGTCGATCGCCTTCTGCACCGCCGTGTCCAGCTCCGGCTCGCGCTGCTCGAACTCGCGCAGCAGATCGTGCACCGGCTCGAGCGGCTCCGCCTCCGCGGCCATGCGCGCGTCAGGCGGCAGCACGTAGTCGATGGTGGTGAACACCAGCATCGTCTTGCGCATCTCCGCCTCCAGCAATCCGCGCTCCGACATCCCGCGCTTCATCAAGCCCAGCGCGCGCTTCGGCGGATCGCTCACCTCCTCGTCGATGTATGCGGCCAGCACGTCGGCCACGTCCCGCTCCAGCACGGCCGACTCCAGCAGGTACGTCTCGAACGAACCCGCGGGGAACTGCGCGGAGCCGGAGCCCAGCAGCAGGAACACCGTCTGGGTCTTCCGCAGCCCGAGCATCGCCGACCCCTCGCGCAGCTGCAGCCGCGCCGCGCCCGAGCGGTGCACCGCATAGAGCCCCGCCTTCATCGCGGCGTCCATCAGCTTCTCGCTGCTCACCTTCGCCCCGTTGGTCAGGATCTCCTCCTTCGAGGCCAGCATCCCCGCCTCTGGCGCGAACCGGTCGCCAAAGAGGATGACCAGCTCGCTGGGCGCGAACATCGGGACCTCGGTAGGTACGGCTTCGCTCAACGCAGAGTCTCCTGTAGTGCGATGCATCAGTGATCTCGGCAGCTTCGAGAAAGCAGGTGTAACGCAGAGCACCAGTGGAGAATCGATTAGCATCCGCCCGCGTCACCCCTTCACCCCCTTCACCCCGTCACCCTGTCACCTTGTCACCCTGTCACCCTGTCACCCCGTCACGGCCCCCCGCCCGCCTCCACGATCCGCCCCTCCACCCGCGGCGCGATCGCCTCGCCGCGCGCGTAGGCGGCGGAGAGCGCGTCGAAGGCGATCAGCCGCAGGTCCGGCCCGGGCGGCACGCTCAGCAGGGCGCGGTCGTGAAAGTGGTACCCGTCGCCGCCGCCGAACAGGTAGTCGGGGACGGCGACCACGTACACGCGGTCGTCGTCCAGCGGCTCCCACGCGTCGCCGCGCTGGACCTCGACGGAGGTCACGCGCTGGTTGGCGGGGCGCGCGCGGTCGAAGGCGAAGCGCAGCCCGGAGACCTGCAGAAAGCGCCCCTCGCCCCGCCCGCCGCCCACGCTGCGCTCCAGCACCGTCTCGCGCAGGTCGCGCCCGCGCAGCCACACCAGCGCCACCCGCGTGGGAAAGCCGAAGGTGCGCGCCAGGTGCTCCCAGCGAATCTCGCCGCTGACGATGTCGTCGATGCGGATGGCGCCGCCGTTCAGTACCCCCACGTCCGCCGGCACCGTGGGAAAGGCGCCGCGCATCTGGTCCGCCAGCCAGCTGCCCCAGGCGCTCTCCTCGTTGCGCACCACCTCTTCCGAGGCGTCCATCCGCGTATCGCTGCGCCCGATCACCTGGTCGAAGAAGGGCACCTTCTCGCGCATCCGCGCCGCCCACTTCTGCTCGATGTCGCGCCGGTACGCGGGATCCACCGCGACCGACGCGTCCAGCGGGATGCTGTCCGCGCGCAGCGCCGCCCGCCCGCCCTGCCGCCCCAGCACCACCTGCCAGATCCGGCGCGCGTTGCTGTCGCCCTTGGTGATGGCGGCGGTGCCATCGGTCAGCGGCTCGTGGATCAGGAAGTGCTCGTGCCCGCCCGCGATCCAGATCAGCGCCGGATGCGTCGCCCGCAGCGCCGCGATCTGCCGGTCGATCGACAGGTCCAGGTGCGTCAGCCCCACGATGGCGTCCACCCCGCGCGCCTCCAGCGCCTGGATCTGCCGCTCCGCCAGCGCCACGAAGGTGCTGTCCCACGCCGCGTACTCGCGCGGCGAGTCCAGGAAGGTCAGGGTAAAGATGCCGATCCGCATCCCGCCCGACTCGATCACCGTGTCCGTGCCCAGGCGGCGGTCGGCCTCCGCGTCCCCCGTGCTCAGGCGGACGTTCGCGGCCAGCCAGGGAAAGCGCGACGCCCTGATGGCGTTGGCCAGCATCGCCGGCCGCCGCTCGTCGAACTCGTGGTTTCCGGGAACCACGATCATCGGCGCGCGCGCGTGGACGAAGTTCAGCGCGTCGATCATCTGCTGCCCCTCGAAGTACCGGCTCTCCAGCGAGGGGGCGATGAAGTCGCCGGCGTGCAGCACCCGCACCGGCGCGCCGGTGGCCCGCCGCGCGCGCTCGATCGCCGTCACCACGCGGCCCAGCCCGCCCACCGTGCCGTTCTCCACCGCGTCCACGCGGTAGACGTCGTTGATCTGCACGAACGCCGCGGCCGGGCGAAACTCCTGCGCTCCGGCGGGGAGCGCGGCCAGCAGCAGCGCGTACGCCAGCGCGCGCGGGCAAAGACGGCGGCGAAGTGCGGTCATGGACAGGGCAGAGCGGAAAGAGGGCCGCGGATCGGGCGGATGGGCGCCGGCGCGCGGCGGTGCCGGCGGGGGTTGAGAATAGGCCGCACCTCCCGCAAACACAAGTTGCCGCCGGGGTTTTCCCACCAGGAGCCGGATCACGATTCTCGTGGCGTGCCCGGAGAGGGTCGCCTTCCGAGACATCCAGGAAAGGGGATCGTCTCTCGTGAGCGGCAGTCGCGGGCGGAAAGCGAAGGGGGCGGCTCCCGCATGGGGAAGCCGCCCCTCGTGTCGTCTCCTGGACCTCGTCACGCTCAGGCTGCTCGCGCACGCTCCGGCGCGATGGCATCCGCGATGTCCAGCACGGTGGCGCCGGTGGCCAGGAGCGCGCGAACCAGCAGGTCCAGCGACACGGACTCGTCGCGCGCCTCCATCTTGGCGACGCGCGACTGGCTGGAGCCCATCCGCGTCGCCAGCGCCTGCTGCGTCAACCCCTCCGCTTTGCGCCGGGTCTGCAGCGCATCGCTGAGTGCGTTGTGCAGCTTGATGTAGGCCATCTCCTCGTCGGTAAGCCCGAGGAACTCCTGCGTGTCGCCGACTTTCCAGCCGGCGGCCTCGAGCCGCTTGCGCTGCTTCTCATCCATCATTCGTCACGTTCCTGCCGGGCCTTCGCCGAAAACGGCGGCGTCTTTACTTCCCCGTGAAGCCACACCAGCGGTTTCTCATTCGGCCGCACACTCTATGTCAAATTAGACATGAAGGCAATAGCCTGCGCTCACAGCTCCTGGGCCGAACCGTTGCGGACGCGGCGCGCCGCCCAGCGTGCGTGCGGGGGTAGAGCGCCGCGAGGCGATAGGTTGCGGGTCACCGCGTACGCAGGATCTCCAGCGCCATCTGCACACCGGTCTTCCGCCGGAAACACCGGACAGTAGATTGGCTCGCTGGACAATCCATTCGTTTCCCTGTCCGGTCGACCCTTCTCCCGATCCCGGTATGCCGTCCAACCCCCTCGCGCTGGTCGTTGCCGCGCTCGTCATCGCCACTCCGCTCGCCGGGCAGACCGCCGTCAGCCCCGGGCAGACCGTCACCGCGAGCCTGCGGCGGGGGGACGCGCGGATGGAGGGATCGTACTACGACGCCTACGTCATCCGCGGCAGCCCGGGTGAGCAGGTGCTGGTGCGGATGCGCTCCGGCGATTTCGCTCCGTTCCTGCGCTGGGGGTACGAGAACGAGGAGCGGTGGTTGGATGTGGGGTTCGCCACCGACCCCGGCGCGAGCCCCGACTCGCGGATCGTGGTGCGGTTGGGGGACGACGGAAGGCTCGAGCTGCGCGCCACCGCGCCCGACAAAGGCGCGGTCGGCGAGTACGAGCTGCGGCTCACGTCGGTCGCCGAACCGTCCGCCGGCCGCATCCGCCCGGGGGATAAGGTGGTGGGACGGCTGGATCCTGCGGACTCCGAAGGCCTGTTCGGCTACGAGGACCATTACGTCATCCAGGGCCCCCCCGGCGACATCGTCACCATCTACCTGAAATCGGATGAGTTCGACACCTCGATGTCCTTTGGCCTCTGGCGCGACGACGTGCGCCTGCCGGCGTTCGATGATGACACCGGTCCCGGCAACGGCTCGCGGCTGACCTTCACCTTTGCGCCCTCCGCCGCGCACCGCCTGGTGGTCCACGCCGCCCCACCGGGCAAGACCGGCGCATACACGCTGCACGTGCTGGCCGGCCCGCACCGTGAGGATACAGACTGGGGCGCCGACAAGTCTTTCACCGGCCCCACCATGGCCGACGCGGCGATGTGGACTGACACAATGGTGTGGACCGACAGCGTGCTGGTGACGGACACCACGGCAGGGATCGGAGCGGCGGCGGACATGGTGATGACTGCGGAGAGCCCGGAAGTCGACTACCAGGTGCTTCCCATCCACGCCGACCAGCTGGTGCATGGCTT
>DASTNU010000158.1:0-6299 GCA_035720605.1 Longimicrobium sp.
CAGGCGATCCAGCTCCTGGACCGGCTCTGCCCCGGCTCGTAGGCGCGACGCTCCACGCTCCGCGTGACGAAGCCCCGGCCGCGTACGGCCGGGGCTTCGTGCATCCTCCCGGCATGCCATGGCCGGACGGGGAAGCCGCGCTCGACGAGCCGCACCGTTGCCGAACCAGGTTCCCCGGCCGGCGCACCTGCCTCTGCGTGCGGGGGAAAGGATCTCCGAAGCGCCGGCCTCAGAACGACAGCGAGCCTCGGGCTCTCCGTCTTGCCTCCCCTCCCTGCTGGCGGCTCCCCCGGGCCGCCTCTATACTTTCCCGCATGCCATCGCGCGCCGCCGACCTGCCCATCCCTCCGCCGCCGCGGGAAGGCGGGCCGTCGATGCTGGACCTGGTGCGCCTGAGCCGCGACGCCGTCTTTCCTCCGGGGGGCGAGGAGCTGTACCGCCGCATCGCCCAGCTCACCGAGCTGCAGCCGGAGAACGAGGTGCTGGACGCGGCGTGCGGCCGCGGGATCAGCACGCTCTACCTGGCCCGGACCTTCGGCGTCTCGGGCGTGGGGGTGGACTCCGATCCCATGCTGGTGCAGGGGGCCCAGGTGCGGGCGCGGGAGGCCGAGCTGGACGGGCGGATGACCTTCGAGACCGCCGCGCTGGACGACCTGCCCTTCCGCGACGGCACCTTCGACGTCGCCATCGGCGAGATCGGGCTGGCGGCGTCGGCGGATCCCGCGCGGGCGGTGGCGGAGCTGGCGCGGGTGACGCGGCCCTACGGGTGCGTGGTGCTGGTGCAGCTCATCTGGACGGGGAACGTGGACCCCACCCGCCGCGAGATCCTGGTGCAGCACCTGGGCGCGCGTCCCCTGATCCTGGTGGAGTGGAAGCAGCTGCTGCGCGACGCCGGCGTGGTGGACCTGGCCGTGGAGGACTGGTCCGACGCGCCGTCGCCGTTTCGCCCCGCGGCCGGCGGCGCGCCCTTTCCGGACTTTGCCGAGCTCTTTTCCCTGCGCGAGCGGCTGGCCATCCTTTCCCGCGCCTGGCGGCGCTGGGGGTGGGGCGGGGTGAAGGGCGCGGTGCTGCGCGAGCGGGAGATCCACCGCCTGCTCACCCGCGAGCGGGTGCTGGGGCTTTCGATGATCAAGGGAACCAAGTGGCCGGCCGCCGCCGATTGACGGCGCCGCCGGCCTGAAATCCACCCGACGAGTACGCATGGCCGTCACCGAGCAGAGCGTGCAGCTTTCCCCCGGCACCGTGGCGCGCATCCAGGAGGAGCTGCGCGCGCACGACGTGGATGGGTGGCTGCTCTTCAACTTCCAGGGCTCCAACGCCGTCGCCAGCAACCTGCTGTCGCTGCCGGCGCTCACCCGCCGCTACTTCGTCTGGATCCCCGTCGAAGGACGCCCGGTGGTGGTCTCGCACCGCATCGAGCAGCAGCCGTGGGCGACGTGGATCGGGGACAACTGGCCGTACTCGTCGTGGCGCGAGCTGGAGTCGCGGCTGGGGCAGCTGCTGGCCGGCAACCCGCGCGTGGCGATGGAGTACGCGCCCGGCGACGCGGTGCCGTACGTGGACCGCGTTCCCGCCGGGGTGATCGAGATGGTGCGCGCCACGGGGGCCCGGCCGGTGACCTCCGGCGACCTGGTGAGCGCCTTCTACTCCCGGTGGAGCGCCGAGGGCGAGGCCAGCCACCGCCGCGCCGGCCGCCACGTCCACGAGGTGGCGCACGAGGCCTTCCGCCGCATCGCCGCCGCGCTGCGCGAGGGGCGCGGGGTGTCGGAGTGGGAGGTGCGGAGCTGGATCCAGGACGAGTTCGTGCGCCGCGGCCTGACCGTGGGCGGCGACGCCATCGTGGCGGTGAACGCGAACGCCGCGAATCCGCACTACGCGCCGGGCGCGGAGCACCACGCGGAGATCCGCCCGGGCGACCTGGTGCTGATCGACCTGTGGGGGAAGGAGGACGACGACGCCATCTACGCCGACCAGACGTGGATGGGCTTCGCGGGCGAGACGGTGCCGGACCGGCTGGCGGAGATCTTCGCGGCGGTGCGCGACGCGCGGCTGGCCGCCATCGACCTCGTTCGCCGCCGCTGGGACGCGGGGGAGGAGGTGGCGGGATGGGAGGCGGACGAGGCGTCGCGGAACGTCATCACCGGGCGCGGCTGGGGCGAGTACTTCATCCACCGCACCGGGCACTCCATCGACCGCGAGCTGCACGGCTCCGGGCCCAACATCGACAACCTGGAGTCGAAGGACACGCGGCGGCTGATCCCGGGCGTCGCCTTCTCCATCGAGCCCGGCATCTACCTCCCCGGCGACGTGGGCTTTCGCTCGGAGGTCAACGTCTTCATGTCGCCCACGGGCCCGGAGGTGACCACGCCCGAGCCGCAGACCGCGGTGTACGCGCTCCTTTCCGATCCCCGCTTCGCCTGATGGCCTCGCCCGATCCCATCCCGCTGCCGCGCGCGGCGCCGGCCCACGGCTGGACGCTGCTGGGCGTGCTGCGCGCGCCGGCGGAGGACGCCGCGTGGGACCCCGCCGACCCGGCGCTGGGGGTAGAGCTGGTGCGCGAGGGCGACCTGGCCGCGCTCGTGGCGCCGGCCCCGGGGCACGGGCACGGCACGGACGCGGACAGCGTGGCGGCGCGGCACTGGGAGGTGCACCGCGCGCTCCTGCGCGGCGACGTGGTGCCGGCGCCGGCGGGCGTGGTGTTCGCGGGTCACGACGAGGTGCGGGCGTTCCTCACCGAGTCGCACGCGGGGCTCGGCGGGGCGCTGGACCGGGTGGCGGGGCGGTGGGAGTTCCGGCTGCACGTGGAGGTGGTGGACGCGGCGTTCGACCGCGACCTGGCGCTGGACCTGTCCACGCACATCTACGCGGAGCTGCGCCGCATCTCCGCCGCCGCCGTCACCCTGGCGACGACGCGCCACCGGGTGCTGAGCGCCGCCTTCCTGGTGGACCGCGACGCCTCGTCCACCTTCCAGGACCGCCTGGAGGTGCTGGCCCGCCTGAACAGCGCGCTGGGCCTGGACCTGACCGGCCCCTGGCCGCCGTACGACTTCGTGACGATGGGGTGAGGCGGTGAGGGGGTGACAGGGAGCGAGGCGGGCTTCACCCCCGGGGGCCCTCACCCGCGGCCTGAGAGCCGCACCCTCTCCCGCAAACTGCGCGGGAGAGGGTGTACACCCCCGGGTTCTCGGGCGCGACATGAGGCATCCGCGGTATCGTAGTCGATACGCTCTCCCGCTTGCGGGAGAGGGTCGCGAGGCGACGAGCGGGGTGAGGGCCCCGCAGACGCGGTTCGATGCCCGTCGTAGCACTGAGAACTGTCTCCAGCAAACGAATCTGACCACCTGACATGAACCTGACCTTCGACGTCGTCGAGCTGCGGACCAGGCACGCGTTCAACATCGCGCGGGAGACGGCGCCGGCCGCGCGCAGGATGGTGTGGGTGCGCGTCCGCGACCGGGACGGCGTGGAAGGCTGGGGCGAGGCGTCGCCACAGCCGTTCTACGGCGAGACGGCGGATACCGTCGCCGCCGCGCTGCCACGGCTGGCGGATGCGCTGGACGCGGCCGCGCAGGGCGACCCGTTCGCGCTGGAGCGCATCGACACCGCGCTGCACCACGCGCTGGCGCACAACGGCTCCGCGCGGGTCGCGATCTCCGCGGCGCTGCACGACCTGATCGGCAAGCGGCTGGGGCTGCCGGTGTGGAAGATGTGGGGGCTGGATCCCGCCGCTCCGCCGTCGTGCTTCACCATCGGCATCGACGACATCGAGGTGATGCGGCAGAAGGTGCGCGAGGCGGCGGCGTATTCCATCCTCAAGATCAAGGTGGGCACGCCCGACGACTTCGAGATCCTGCGGATGATCCGCGAGGAGGCGCCGGAGAAGACCCTCCGCGTGGACGCCAACACCGGCTGGACGGCCAAGCAGGCCATCGCGGCGATGCCGATCCTGGCGGACTTCGGCGTGGAGTTCGTGGAGCAGCCGCTGCCGGCGCACGACCTGGCCGGCCTCAAGCTGGTGCGCGACAACTCTCCGCTCCCCATCATCGCCGACGAGTCGTGCGAGGTGGCGGCGGACGTGGCGAAGCTGGCGGGGGTGGTGGACGGCGTGAACATCAAGCTGGCCAAGTGCGGCAGCCTGCGCGAGGCGGTGCGCATCGCCCACGCGGCGCGGGCGCACGGGATGAGCGTGATGCTGGGATGCATGATCGAATCGACGCTCGGCATCGCCGCGGCGGTGCAGGTGGCGCCGCTGGTGGACTACGTCGATCTCGACGGCGCCGCGCTCCTCGCCTCCGACCCGTTCCGGGGCCCGGGGATCGAGGCGGACGGCACGCTGCGGTTCAACACGGAGCCGGGGCTGGGGGTGATCCAGGCGGCCGAGGAAGAGCCCGGTCTACGCATCGTTTGACGTGCGCCGCGGCCGGCTCCGTGCCGGCGATCGAGGCCCGATTGCGATTCACCGGGTAACGTCCTGGCCGCGGGAGCGGATGATGCCGATCGTGTTTCAACCGCCCGTGATGCAGCCGGTCCAAGCATCGCATGGCGGACTCGCGACGGATCCGCCGGGAATGCTCACAACTGGCGGCCCGAGCGGATTCATCGCCATATTGCAGGAACGGATGGCGCTGTGTCGAAGGTGTCCGCGGAGGCGGACGGAGTGACGTAGCAGCGCGGTTTCCCTCGCTTTCCGGTCCCGGCGATCGCATCGATCCCGGTCTCGCGGTTCCCGCCACCGCAGTTTCCGATCTGCAATCCGCATCCAGCAGTCGCATGCCGCTCGCCCCTCCCGTCGCGGAGCGCCCCGCCGCGCTGGCGCGGCCCGCATCGCCGCCACGGCTCCGCGCCTCCATCGTCGCGCCGCGCGCGATCGACGCGGCCACGCTGGACGCCGCGTTCGCGCTGTTCCGCGCGCACTACGACGGCGCCGACCGCGAGCGCTTCGAGCACGACCTGGGCGAGAAGCAGCGCGTGATCCTGCTGCGCGACGAGCGAGGGGCGCTGCGGGGGTTCTCCACCGTGCTGCAGCGCGAGGTGCGGGTCGGCGGACGCACGGTGACGATGGTCTTCAGCGGCGACACGGTGATCGACCGCGCGTGCTGGGGGCAGAAGCGGCTGCAGTCCGCCTTCGCGGGACTCCTCCTCCGTCTCCGCCTGCTCCACCCGCGCCGCCCCCTGTACTGGTTCCTGATCTCCAAGGGGTGGCGCACCTACCTGCTGATGGCCAACCACTTTCCCCGCGCCGTGCCGCGCTGGGACCTGCCCGATCCGCCGGAGCTGCGCGCTGCGCTGGACCAGCTCGCGGCGGAGCGCTTCGGCGCGGAGTACGACGCGGCGGCCGGCATCGTCCGCTACGCCACGCCGCACGAGCGCGTGCGCGACGGCGTGGCGCCGATCGACGGCGCGCTGCTGGCCAACCCGCACGTGCGCTTCTTCGTCCAGCGCAACCCCGGCCACGACCGCGGCGACGAGCTGGCGTGCCTGGCGCAGGTGCGGCTGCGCGACCTGGCCCGCGTGGCGGCGGGGATCGCCTGGAAGCGGCTCTCCGGCACGGCATCGCGGTGAGCACGGCCTCGCGAATCGCCAGCGCGCTGTACCGCGCCGCGGCGGCACCCGCCTCCGCCCGCTTCGCCCGGGCGCTGCGCGACCCCGAGGCGGCGCAGGCGGCCATCCTGCGCCGCATCCTCCACGAGAACCGCGACACGGAGTTCGGCCGGGCGCACGGCTTCGCGGCGATCCGCACCGCCGCCGACTTTCGCGCGCGCGTTCCGCTGCGCGGCTTCGCGGAGATGGAGCCGTGGATCCGCCGCGCGGGCGACGGCGAGCCGAACGTGCTGACCGCCGTGCCCGTGCGCTTCGTGGAGCCCAGCGGCGGCACCTCCGGGCTTGCGAAGGAGGTGCCGTACACGCGGGCGCTGCTGCGCGAGTTCTCCGCCGCGACGCTGCCGTGGATCGCCGACCTGCTGCGCGGCCGGCCGGCGCTGCGCGGCGGACAGGCGTACTGGGCGGTGTCGCCGCCGGCGCGGCGGCGCGCGCGGACGGCGGGGGGCGTGCCGGTGGGGATGGAGCACGACAGCGACTACTTTCCGCCGGTCGCGCGGGCGCTGCTGGACCGCTCGCTGGGGATGCCGCGCGCCGTCTCGCGCATCCCGGACCTTTCCGCCTGCCGCCGCGTCACCCTCCGCGCGCTGCTGGCGATGCCGGAGCTGGCGATGATCTCCGTCTGGAGCCCGTCGTTCCTGACCCTGCTGGCCGCGGCGCTGGACGAGGCGTGGGATGAGCTGCTTCGCGAGATGGAGACC
>DASTNU010000159.1:0-2811 GCA_035720605.1 Longimicrobium sp.
AGCGCCAGCAAGGAGGCGCTGCTGGAGGAGCTGGTGGGGGTGCTGCGCGATTCCGGCGCGCTGGTGGACGCCGAGGCGGTGCTGGGGGCGGTGCGCGAGCGCGAGCGGGTGCTGAGCACGGGGGTGGGGAGCGGCGTGGCCATTCCGCACGGCAAGTGCGAGAGCGCCCCGGCGCTCGCCATGGCGGCGGGGGTGACGGCGGCGCCGGTGGACTTCGACGCGCTGGACGGGGAGCCGGTGCGCCTGCTCTTTCTGCTGGTGGGGCCGGACTCCGCCGCGGGGCTGCACGTGAAGGCGCTGGGGCGCATCAGCCGGCTGGTGAGGAGGGACGGCTTTCGCGAGCGGCTGATGGCGGCGGAGTCCGCGGACGAGTTCCTGGAAGTGCTGGCCGAAGCGGAAGCCGCGTGACGCGGCGGCCGGCCGCGTGGCTTCCCGCGATCGCCTGGGCGGGGGTCATCTACGTTCTCTCGTCGCGGCCCACGGTGCCGGCGCCGGCCATCCCCGGGCTGGACAAGGCGCTCCACTTCGGGGCGTACGCGGTGCTGGGGTGGCTGCTGGCCTTCGCGGCAGACCGCTCGCGGCTGCCGCTGGCGGTCGCGGTGGCCCTGGGGCTGCTGTACGGGATGACGGACGAGATCCACCAGATGTACGTCCCGGGCCGCTCGCCGGACCTGCTGGACTGGATGGCCGACGCGGCGGGGGTCGCCGCCGCCACGTACCTTTACGCACGCCGGCTCGCCCGCCGCGCCGCCCGGACGGGCGCTGCGCGGAGCGATGCCCCGTTCCTTCGCGCATGACGGACCTGCTCGCAACCGCGTACCGCACCCGCACGGCCGGCTCGCTCCGCGCCGCGGACGCCGGCAACCCCGTGGCCGTGGCCGGCTGGGTGCACCGCCGCCGCGACCTGGGCGGCATCGTGTTCCTGGACCTGCGCGACCGCGAGGGGATCGTGCAGGTGTCGTTCGACCCGTCGTGGACGCCGGCCGGGGCGCTGGCGGAGGCGCGGCGGCTGGGGCCCGAGGACGTGGTACGCATCGAGGGGACGGTCTTTCCCCGCATCGCCGGGCAGCTGAACGAGACGCTGGCGACCGGCGAGATCGAGGTGCGCGCGGCGGCGCTGCAGGTGCTCACCCGCGCGGAGCCGCTCCCCATCCAGGTGGACTACGCGGCGGACGAGGAGCTGCCGGGCGAAGACCTGCGGCTGCGCTACCGCTACCTGGACCTGCGCAGGCCCGGGCTGCTGGGCAACTTCGTGGTCCGCCACCGGGCGGCGCAGGCGGCGCGCGGCTACCTGTCGGAGAACGGCTTTCTGGAGGTGGAGACGCCGCTGCTGACCAAGCCCACGCCGGAGGGGGCGCGCGACTTCCTGGTGCCCAGCCGCGTGCACCCGGGCGAGTTCTACGCGCTGCCGCAGTCGCCGCAGATCTACAAGCAGCTGCTGATGGTGAGCGGGTTCGACCGCTACTACCAGATCGCCCGCTGCCTGCGCGACGAAGACCTGCGCGCGGACCGCCAGCTGGAGTTCACGCAGATCGACGCCGAGATGGCGTTCGTGGACGAGGAGGACGTCTTTCGCCTGGGCGAGGGGCTGATGGCGGCGGTGTTCCGGGAGGTGGCGGGGGTGGAGCTGGCAACGCCGTTCCCGCGGCTGACCTACGCGCAGTCGATGGCGCGCTACGGCACGGACAAGCCGGACCTGCGCTACGACCTGCCGATCGTGGACGTGACCGAGGTGCTGCAGCGCGCGGACTTCCGCCTGTTCCAGGGGGTGCAGGGAACGGCGCAGCGCATCCGCGGGCTGCGGGTTCCCGGCGGCGCGCGGCTGTCGCGGCGGGAGCTGGACGAGCTGCAGGAGGTGGCCCGGCGCGGCGGCGCGGCGGGTGCGCTGTGGGTGAAGCGCGGCGACGACGGCGTGCTTGCCGGGCAGTTCGCCAAGGCCCTGGACGAGGGGCTGGCCAGCGCGTTCTACGCCGCATCGGGAATGGAAGCCGGGGACCTGTTCGTGGCCGTGGTGGGCGAGTTCCGCTCCACCCCTGAGGGGGCGACGGGGCCGGTGGTGACCTCCACCGCCGGTGCCGCACCGGTGGCGGAGGAGACGCGCGAGGTGAAGGCGGGGCTGGAGCCGGCGCTCGACGAGCTGCGGCGGCACCTGGCGCGGAAGCTGGACCTGGTCGACACGAACCGGCACGCCTGGCTGTGGGTGACCGAGTTCCCGGTGTTCGACTGGGACGCGGAGCACGACCGGCTGGTCTACGCGCACAACCCGTTCAGCATGCCGCGCGACGAGGGGGTGCAGGCGATCGTGGAGGCGACGCGCGACGGGACGCCCGGCGCCGACGCGGCGCGGCGCCTGTACGCGAGGGGGCTGCGCTCGCGGGCGTACGACGCGGTGTACAACGGGCACGAGATGGCGAGCGGTTCGGTGCGCATCCACCTGCCGGAGGTGCAGCGGGCGGTGTTCACCGCGCTGGGGATCGGGGCGGAGGAGGCGCAGGCGAAGTTCGGGTTCCTGCTGGAGGCGTACCGCTACGGCGCGCCGCCGCACGCGGGGTTCGCCTTCGGCTTCGACCGGCTGGTGATGGTGCTGACGGGGACGAACAACCTGCGCGACGTGGTGGCGTTCCCCAAGACGGCTTCTGCCCGCGCCCTCTTCGAGCAGGCGCCGACGGCGATCCCGGACGAGCAGCTTCGCGAGGTGCACGTGCAGGTGCGCGCGTCCGGCGCATGAGCGCGCACCCGCGGGCGCGGAAGGTGTAACAGCTCGGAGGGGCGGGGGAGACCTCGCCCCTCGGACGTTGGGGGCCTCACCCG
>DASTNU010000160.1:0-2525 GCA_035720605.1 Longimicrobium sp.
CGAGATGGGCGCCTACCAGGCGCACTGCGAGGGCTTCGTGAACCACCTGCTGGCGACGCCCCCCTTCGACGTCATGGCGGGGGCGATCAACGTCTTTCGCATCGACGTCGCCTCGCGCGAGAGCGGCGCCGACGAGCCGACGGCCTGCGGGGGGAGCGGCGCCCGGCCGCGCACCTTCTTCGACGCGTCGTTCTGCGGCTTCGGCACCCAGCGGCTGCTGGTGGTGAAGCAGGAGACGGCGCTGCGCACGGCCCGCCGGCAGGTTCCGCGCAACCACGTGGGGCTGGTGATCGTCAACTCCACCACCTTCGGCGGCTCCGGCGGCGGGGTGGCGGTGTTCTCGGTGGCCGAGCACGCCTTCGAGATCGGCCTCCACGAGAGGGGCCACACCTTCTTCAAGCTGGCGGACGAGTATCCCACGCTGGCGGGATGCGAATCGGGCGAGAGCGGGCACGATACCTTCGGCGGCCGCGAGCCGCGGGAGGTGAACGCCACGCGGGAGCGCGACCCCGCCCGCGTCAAGTGGCGCAGCCTGATCACGCCGGGCACCCCCATCCCCACCACCCGCAACCCCGACTGCAGGCGCTGCGACCCGCAGCCCAGCCCGGTGCCGCCCGGCACGGTGGGGCTGTTCGAGGGATCGAGGTACTTTCACTGCGGGCTGTTCCGGCCGGAGTTCGACTGCAAGATGCGCACGCTGGGCAAGCCGTTCTGCGCGGTGTGCAGCGCCGAGATCGTCCGCAAGCTCAACCGCTTCCGGGCCTGACGGCGCCGGGGGGACAGGGGCAGCGCGGCGAGGCCGGAGGATGCTCATCCTCCGGCCTCGCCCGCGTTCCTGACATCCTGTCCGCTACGGCAGCGGCTGCCAGATGTCGGGCGAAGGCTCGCGGCCGTCGCTGAACTGCAGCACCATCATCACGAGCTCGTCCTCCGTCATTCCGCTGTCCGGGTCCGGCGCGAACTCCGCGCTGGCGCGCTCCAGCACCGGCATCAGGTCCAGCCGCCACACCCCGTCCTCGCGAACGAACGCGGTGTTCACGTCCGGCCGCAGCATGACCGCGCGGTCCCCCGCCCCGAACACGTCCGCATCCGTCGGCTGCGGCCGCTCGCGGAAGGTGTCGGCGTTCACCCAGGCGTGGTCGACGGTGTAGGCGAAGACCGCGTCTCCCTGCAGGGCGCGCAGCTCGTCCGGGGAAACGCGGTGGCGCAGCATGAGAATGGTGATGCGGTCCATCAGCGGTGCCGCGCGCACCTGTGCCTCGGGCGCGGTCACCGCCAGGTCGCGCATGCGGGCGTAGTAGCCGCGGGAGGCGCGGGTCACCCGCTGCACGGCCGCGGCGCCGTCGCGCTCGTAGATGGCCAGGTGGTACTCGTAGATCACCATCCGCACCGAGTCGGCCACCGCGCCGTGCAGCTGCGGGAAGGGCGGGGGCGGCTCCTCCGGCGGCAGCCGGGTGGGCGGCGGCTCGCCGGGCGGACGGCCACCCGTCTGCGCGGCGGCGGGCGCGCCGCACGCCAGGACCGCGAGGGCGAGCGCCGCGGAAAGGCGGGCGCGGAAGCGGATGATCATGATGATCCACCTCACGTGGCGGGCATGAATCCGACGCTCCAAGATGCCCGTGCCACGCGTCCGCCGCAACGACATCCCGGGAACGGCCGGATGGTCCGCAAACCCGCCTACTTGCCAGCCTGCCGCGCATATCCTATCTGTTTCTTCGCAGCCTCATCCCTGCCCGCGCACGCCACCGCACCGCCCATCCGTGGCCGCCGCGCGGGATCCGCATCGACCCACCCCCGGCGGGAGCGGCACCCTTTGGCGCAGCCCGTGGAAGTTTCCCTTTCCGTCAACGGCGCCCCGCAGCGGCGCGCGGTGGAGCCGCGCCTGCTGCTGAGCGACTTCATCCGCCACGAGCTGGGGCTCACCGGCACGCACGTGGGGTGCGAGCACGGCGTCTGCGGCGCGTGCACGGTGCTGCTGGACGGCGAGGCGGTGCGCTCGTGCCTGGTGTTCGCGGTGCAGGCGGACGGCGCGGAGGTGACCACGGTGGAGGGGCTGGCGGAGGGCGCGGAGCTCCATCCGCTGCAGGAGGCCTTCCGGGATGCGCACGGGCTGCAGTGCGGCTTCTGCACGCCGGGGATCCTGATGTCGATGGTCCCCTTTCTCCGCGACAACCCGTCGCCGGACGAGGGGGAGATCCGCGAGGCGCTTTCCGGCAACCTGTGCCGGTGCACGGGCTACCAGAACATCGTGGAGGCGGTGCGCCTCGCCGCGGAGCGCATGGGCGGCGGCGACGCGCCGATCCCGGCGGAGCAGGTGCTGGGGAGCTGAGTACGGATGCGGCGGCGCCCGCCGGGTGGGTGGCGAAGGCCAGCGGAAAGTCGCGAAGTCCACGCCGGAGCGAATGATGCGCGTCGGGAATCCGATCGGGTGATCGCCGCCTCCGCGCCCGGCGGTTGACACCGCTGCTGGAACGTCACGAAGTCCGCCTGCGCGGACTCGCACGGGCGGGATCACGCCGTGCAAC
>DASTNU010000161.1:0-2859 GCA_035720605.1 Longimicrobium sp.
CTTACGCCGATCCGCATCCGCCGAACCATTCATCCCGTGCCGCAACCGACCGAGATGCCCGATCATCCGCAGCCCGAAGCAGATACGCCTTACGCCCGGCTCCTGGCGGAGCTGCGCGAGCACGCCGTCCTGCGCTCCATCAGCGGCACGCTGGGGTGGGACCAGGAGGTGATGATGCCGCCCGCCGGCGCAGCGCTGCGCGGCGAGCAGGCGGCGATCCTCTCCACCCTGGCGCACGAGCGCCGCACCTCGCCCGCGCTGGGCGAGCTGATCGCCACGTGCGAGGGCGACGCGGAGCTGACGGCGGACCCGCTGGCCGCCGCCAACCTGCGCAACGTCCGCCACGACTACGACCGCGCGACCCGGCTCCCCACCGGGCTGGTCCGCGAGATGGCGGAGGTCACCACGCTGGCGATGCAGCGCTGGCGCGAGGTGCGCGAGACGAGCGACTTCGACGGCTTCGCGCCCTGGCTGGAGCGGCTGGTCAGGCTCAACCGCGACACGGCCGAGGCGCTGGGCGTCCCCGAGGGCGGCGAGCTGTACGACGCGCTGCTGGAGAACTACGAGCCGGGGATGCGGGCGGCGGAGCTGGACCGCGTCTTCGGCGAGCTGCGGCAGGGGCTGGTGCCGCTCATCCGCGAGCTGGGCGAGTCGGGGAACCGGCCGGACACGGCGTGGATGGACATCCCGCTGGCGGTGGAGGCGCAGGAGGCGTTCAACCGGGCGGTGGTGGAGCGGATGGGCTTCGACTTCGCCGGCGGGCGGCTGGACGTCTCCACGCACCCCTTCTGCGAGAGCCCCGGCCCCGGCGACACGCGCCTCACCACGCGCTACGACCCGGCGCAGCTGCTCAGCGCGCTGCACAGCACCATGCACGAGACGGGGCACGGGCTGTACGAGCAGGGGCTGCCCAAGGCGGAGCGCTTCGGCCAGCCGCTGGCGGAGGCGGCCAGCATGGGCATCCACGAGAGCCAGTCGCGGATGTGGGAGAACTTCGTGGGGCGCGGCCGGCCGTTCTGGGAGTGGGCGCTCCCCGAGCTGCAGCGCCGGGGCGGCGATCCCGCGGTGGCGCGGCTGGAGGTGGATGCCGTCTACCGCGGCCTGAACGTCGTCGAGCCCAGCCTGATCCGCATCGAGGCGGACGAGGCGACGTACAACCTGCACATCATGCTGCGCTTCGACCTGGAGCGCGCCCTGCTGCGCGGCGACCTGCCGGTCGCGGACCTTCCCGCCGCGTGGAACGAGCGCGTCCGCGCGGACCTGGGGCTGGAGGTGCCGGACCACCGGCACGGCGTGCTGCAGGACATCCACTGGTCCATGGGCGCCATCGGCTACTTTCCCACGTACACGCTGGGCAACCTGTACGCGGCGCAGCTGTGGGACGCCATCGGCCGCGACCTGCCGCGGCTGGACGACGAGCTGCGCGGCGGCGAGTTCGGGGGATTGCTGGCGTGGCTGCGGACGCACGTGCACGCCCACGGCCGGCGCTTCACCGCCCCCGAGCTGTGCGAGCGCGCCACCGGCCGCCCCCTGAGCCACGAGCCGCTGCTGCGGTACCTGGAAGGCAAGCTGCGGCCGGTCTACGGGCTCTGACCAACGCGCCGCCCTCGCACCAGAGCGATCGAGATCGCGGCCAGGACGCCTTGCTGTCGATGCGGTGATGCAGGTGAAGCCCCGTCCGGCGACGCGTCAGCGTCACCAGACGGGGCTTCTGGCTTTCCCAGCGGCGGGTTTACCCGCTCAGGACGGGGCCTGATTCGCGGATTCCACCGCCCTGGGCTGAGGAATGCCGGAATCCGCCGCGCCGGGATCCATGATCGCCGGCACCGCGATGCGCCCGGGCGCCTCCAGCGTGCGCTCATCCGCCGCCGCCGGCTCGTCCACGGGGCAGATGGGCTCGCCGTCCGCGCCGAAGCGTACGGTGCCGGGGAGGTCCACCGGCACCTCGTAGCGGGCGATGGTGAAGCCGTGCAGGCGCAGCGTCGCGTTCAGCGCCAGCGCCCCGGCATCCATCGTCACGAAGCGCGCGTCCTGGATGGTGAGCACCCCCGTGCGTATCGCCGTCTCGATCTCCACCTCGAAGTTCAGCTCCGCCAGCTTTCCTGCCCCGGCGGCGGCAAGCCCCTCCATCACCAGCTCCACGGCCGGCTCGCACTCCCATCCCAGCGTGTGCTCCGCCAGCTCCATCACGTGCGCCTCGCCCGGCGGGTACCGGTGGCGATCGCAAAAGGCGCGGCACCCCGGGTGCATCCGCCAGCCGGCCGCCAGCACCTTGTAGAGCGGCACGGCAAAGACGCCGCGGACGCGGTCCACCACCTTGCCCACGGCGGACGCGCGCAGCCGCTTGCCCGGCAGGGGCCACGACTCCGACAGCGTCTCCAGCCGCGCGTTCAGCGGCTCCGCGATGCGGCGCTCGAAATCCAGCAGGTCGGCCAGGGACGGCCCGTCGTGATCAATCACCCGCCACCTCCTTTCTCGCGAAGAGCGGCCCCAGCGCGGCCACCCGGGCCGCCGGGGCTCCCGACCGCACCCGCATGCGCAGCCGCGCGTCCCCGAAGGGCGCGCCCTGCACCGACGCCCGCGGCTGCACCTCCGCCCGCAGCCGCACGCTCACCGGCGCGGGGGGCGGCGCCGCCGCCTTGCCGCCGCGCATCCACCGCGCCGCGGCCGCCGCCAGGATCAGCAGCAGCAGCGCGGCGACCGCCAGCAGGACGCGCGACCGCCCCTCCGGCGCCGGCTGCCGCACCGGCGCCGCGGGGGAGGGCTGCCGTGGGCTCCCCGGCGGGGGCGCGGGAGCGGCGGCCACCGGCGCGGGGAGCGCGGGCGGCGGCGCCAGCGCCAGCCGCACCGGCGCGCCGG
>DASTNU010000162.1:0-5677 GCA_035720605.1 Longimicrobium sp.
GACGAAGACGCCCTCGAAGGTGGTGGCCAGGAAGGTGAAGTCCGTCTCGATCACCAGCCCGTGCGCCACGGGGTCCACGATCTCCTCGCGCGCGCCCACCCGCATCGTCGGCGTGCCGATCATCACCCCCTTGCCCAGGAAGGTGCCCAGCACCCCCACGTACGCCGCGCAGACGATGTTCCCCATCTCCATCAGCGCCGAGCGCTCCAGCTCGCCCACCTCCTGGTGCTGGGCGGGGTCGCGGCGCAGCATGAGCGCCACCATGCGCAGCGCCGTCTCGCGGGCCAGGATGAGCGACGCGCGCTCGCCCCCCAGCTCGCTCACGCCGGTGATGGGGACGGAGATGAGCACCAGGTCGCCCGCGCCGGGAAGCGGCGGGGGCGCCGAGGGGTCTGCCCACTGGATGCGCGGCACGGAGATCATCACCGTGAGCCCGGTGAGGGCCGACAGGTTGGTGGCCGCGTGGCCGGCGCCGATGTTCACCACCTCGCGGATGGCATCCATCTGCTTGGGGGTGACGGGGTTCTGCGTCATTCCGTAGAGCTCTGGCTGTCTATATCGCGAAAAAGGCCTGATTCGCCGTCGTCGATCGGGAACCGCAACGGCACGAACGGCTTGGTTTGGGCGTGTCCCCGCAGCGCCTGCGCATCCGCACCGGTTCTCGGCCCTGCCGGGCGCGCAGCCCTCACGCGACCGTAAACGGATCCCCGCTCTTCACGCCGATCCGTCCGGCGTGCCGCGAGCGGTCCCGTACACAACCCCTCCCCCGAAAGTTGGGGGAGGGGTCGCCGTCGAGCCGCGAGGAACGAGCGGCGCAGACGGCGGGGGGAGAGGGCCCCGGCGGACGCAGTGAGGGCCTCGACGTCCACCCCCCCCTCGCGCCGCACCGCCCGGAGCGTCCGCACTCACGCACTCACGCACTCACGCACTGCGAGCGCAGCGAGCCCCCTACAGCCGCGGCGTGGTGACCCCGGTCTGCCCCTGGTACTTGCCCTTGCGGTCCGCGTAGCTCACCTCGGGGCCCTCGGGGTCGCCCTCGAAGAAGATGACCTGCGCGATCCCCTCGTTGGCGTAGATCTTGGCCGGGAGCGGCGTGGTGTTGCTGATCTCCAGCGTCACGTAGCCTTCCCACTCCGGCTCGAAGGGCGTGACGTTGGTGATGATGCCGCAGCGCGCGTACGTGCTCTTGCCCACGCAGAGCGTGATGACGTTGCGCGGGATGCGGAAGTACTCCACCGACCGCGCCAGTGCGAAGCTGTTGGGCGGCACGATGCACACCTCGCCCTGGTAGGGGACGAAGCTCTTGTCGCTGAACGCCTTGGGGTCGACGATGGCGTTGTTGACGTTGGTGAAGATCTTGAACTCGTCCGCCACCCGCATGTCGTAGCCGTAGCTGCTCACCCCGTAGCTGATGGTGCCCTGCCGCACCTGCGCGTCCTCGAACGGGTCGATCATCCCGTGCTCGCGGGCCATGCGGCGGATCCATCGGTCGGCGCGAATGCTCATGGCGCGGAACGGAGCTTGAAGGGGGCACCGGGACTTCGGCGCGAAGGGCCGGAACGCGCCCCGCAGCGGAGGTACGGGCCCGGGCCGGAACGCGTGGACAGGAGCGCCAAGCTACCCCCGCGCGCGGGGGGCGGCAAGAGGCCGCGAACGCGGCGCCGTCACTGCTTGACCGGGGTTTCGCGGGGCAGTATCTTGGCCCGGCTCCAAGCAAGTGAACGTTTTCACAAACTACCGTTCAGGACAGGTCCAGGGACGCCATGCTCCGCCCCTACATCCCGGTGCTGATCCTGCTGGGGGTCTCGGTGGTGAACGCCATCTTCATGGTGGTGCTCAGCACGGTCCTCAGCCCGGGGAGGGCCACCAAGGTCAAGAGCTCGCCGTACGAGAGCGGCATGGTGCCGCTGGGCGGCACCCGCGAGCGCTTCTCCGTCAAGTTCTACGTGGTGGCCATCCTGTTCATCGTCTTCGACGTGGAGACGGTGTTCCTGCTGCCCTGGGCGGTGGAGGCCCGGGCGCTGGGGTGGGGCGGCTTCGCGTCGGCGATGATCTTCGTGTTCATCCTGACCGTGGGCCTGGTCTACGAATGGAAGAAAGGAGCGCTGGAATGGGACTGAGCGACCGACCCATCGGCGTCGATCCCACCGCGGGCCAGCCCGTGAACCGGGAAGGCCTGGCGGTGCACCAGGGGATGCCGGGGCAGGTGCAGCCGGCCACCCTGCAGCACGGGCACATCTTCGACGGCCAGCCCGGCTTCCTCACCACCCGCCTGGACGAGGTGGTGAACTGGGCGCGCCGCAACTCGCTGTGGCCCATGCCCTTCGGCACGGCGTGCTGCGCCATCGAGATGATGGCCACGGCCGCCACGCGCTACGACCTGGCGCGCTTCGGGATGGAGCGGATGAGCTTCAGCCCGCGGCAGGCGGACCTGCTGATCTGCGCGGGGCGGGTGAGCTACAAGATGGCGGCGGTGCTCAAGAAGATCTGGGAGCAGATGCCGTCGCCCAAGTGGTGCATCAGCATGGGCGCCTGCGCCAGCAGCGGCGGCGTGTTCGACGTCTACAGCATGGTGCAGGGGATCGACACCATCATCCCCGTGGACGTCTACGTGCCGGGATGCCCGCCGCGCCCCGAGGGGCTGATGTACGGCATCCTGATGATCCACGAGAAGATCAAGCGGTCCGCCCCCACCAGCGAGGACGAGTGGAACGCGGTGGACCAGCTGCCGGAGACGGGGAGCTACCTGCCGCAGGAGGTGGTGGACCGCATCACCCTTCCCTTCGGCAACAGCACCACGCAGAACCGCTCCAGCGGGCTGGTGAGCACGGGCGCGGTGGTGCGGGTCTCGGACCGCAGTCCGTGAGGAAAAGGATCGAGTGCCCAGTTCCCAGTGCCCAGTAAAAGATGGGCAGTTCCTGGGCACCGGGCACTTGAACCCGGGCACTTTCGTGCACTGACATGAGCGACGACGGCTTCAAGAAGGGACTCGACTCCCTGGACCAGGGCCCCGCCCCCAGCGACGCGCCGGACTCCGGCGCGCCGCCGCCGGCGGGCGACCTGCCGCCGCACCCCAGCGTGGACGCGCTGCGCGAGCAGTTCGGCCCGGGGGTGCTGCGCCACGAGCTGGTGGCGGGCGACGAGCACATCGTCTACATCCCGGCCGGGCGCGCCCAGGAGATCCTGGGGTGGCTCAAGGACCAGCAGGGCTACGACTTCCTGCAGGACCTGACGGCGGTGGACTACGGCGGCGGGCGGATGATCCAGGTGGTCTACCAGCTGTGGAGCATCGAGCGCAAGGTGAACCTGCGCGTCAAGTGCGAGCTGCCGCTGGACGCGCTGGAGATCGACACCGTCTACTTTCTCTGGCGCGCCGCCGACTGGATGGAGCGCGAGGTCTACGACATGTTCGGCGTGGTCTTTCGGGGGCACCCGGACCTGCGCCGCATCCTCATGCCCTACAACTACGCCGAGGGGCACCCGCTGCGGAAGGACTTTCCGCTGCGCGGCCGCTTCAGCCGGGCGGAGCAGACGCGCCGGGCGCTCAGCATGAAGACCGAGGACCACTACTCCCCGCAGGAGCTGGAGATCGCGCACATGCTGGGGCAGGGGCTGCCCGAGGTGTTCAGCGAGGCCGAAACGGCCAGCTCGCAGGGGCAGTTCGGCGGGATGGGAGGAGCGGGCTGATGGCGCTGCGCAGAGTGGTCTACAACGTCACCCGCAACCCCGAGCTGAGCTCCGGGGGGGCGCTGGTGCACGCCCCCATCATCCCCGTGCAGGGCGAGGCCCGCCAGGTGCACGAGGACATCGCGGGCGAGCACATGCTCATCAACATCGGCCCGCAGCACCCGGCCACGCACGGGGTGCTGCGCCTGGTGCTGGAGCTGGACGGCGAGACCGTCGTCCGCTGCATCCCGCACATCGGCTACCTGCATTCGTCGTTCGAAAAGCTGGGCGAGTACCGGGACTGGAACCAGATCGTCCCGCTCACCGACCGCATGGACTACCTGGCGCCGCTGATCTACAACTGCGCCTACGCGATGGCCGTCGAGAAGATGATGGGCATCGAGGTGACGGAGCGGTGCAAGGTGGTGCGGGTGATGTGCATGGAGCTGGACCGCATCTTCAGCCACCTGCTCTGGCTGGGGACGACCGCGATCGACCTGGGCGCGTTCACCGTCTTCCTGTACACCTTCCAGCAGCGCGAGAAGATCTACGACCTGCACGAGGACTTCACCGGCGCCCGCATCACCACCAGCTCCACCCGGATCGGGGGGATGATGGCGGACCTGCCGGCGGGGTGGGTGGAGAAGCTGAGCCAGTTCCTGGACGGCTTCGTCCCGGTCCTCGACGAGGTGGACACGCTGCTGACCAACAACGCCATCTGGATCGGCCGCACGCAGGACGTGGGCGGCATCAGCGCCGCCGACGCCGTCAACTGGGGGCTCAGCGGACCGAACCTCCGCGCGTCCGGCGTCAGCTACGACGTGCGCAAGGACCGGCCGTACTACGACTACGAGACGTACGACTTCGACGTCCCGGTGGGCGAGCACGGAGACATCTACGACCGCTACCTGTGCCGCATGGAAGAGATGCGGCAGAGCGTGCGCCTGCTGCGCCAGGCCATCGGCCGCCTTCCCGGCGGCCCCATCAACGTCGACGACCCGCGCGTCATCCTGCCCCCCAAGACGGCGGCGATGAACGACATGGAGTCGATGATCCACCACTTCAAGATCGTGATGGAGGGCGTCCGCGCCCCGGTGGGCGAGTCGTGGTTCTCGGTGGAGTCGTCCAAGGGCGAGCTGGGGATGTACGTGGTCTCCGACGGCGGGTCCAAGCCGGTCCGCTGGCGGGTGCGCGGCCCCAGCTTCATCAACATCGCCGCGCTGCCGCACATGATCGAGGGGGCGCTGCTCTCCGACGTGATCGCGGTGAACGCGTCGCTCGACATCGTGCTGGGAGAGATCGACCGATGAAAGCCGAGCCGATCCGCGCCGGCAGCGAGTACGACCCGACGTCCTGGCCCGAGGCGCGCCAGAACCCCGGCTTCGCCGGCGACACGGGCGAGTTCGGCCCGCTGACCGAGGACGAGGTGCGTGGCATCTCCTACGTGGGCCAGCGGCCGGCGGACGGCGGCCACGCCTCCGTCGCCGGGACCATGCCCTACCAGGTGGCCACCCGCGATCCCGAGGCCCCCCTCTTCGTCGGGCCGTACGAGGAGCGGCTGGAGAAGGTGCTGGGGCGGTATCCCGACCGGCAGGCGGCGCTGCTGCCCGCGCTGCACCTTGCCCACGAGCTGCGCGGCTACCTGAGCCCGGCGACCATGGACGAGGTGGCGGAGCGGCTGCAGCTGCCGCCGGCGTACGTGCGGGGGGTGGCCAGCTTCTACACCATGTACAACCTGGCCCCGGTGGGGAAGTACCTCATCCAGGTGTGCACCAACCTCTCGTGCAACCTGTGCGGGGGCGACGCGGTGATGGAGTCGTTCCTCAAGCACACGGGCACCGAGCCTGGCGAGGTGTCGGCGAACGGGCTCTACACGGTGATGGAGGTGGAGTGCCTGGGCGCCTGCGGCTTTCCCACCGCGGTGCAGATCAACGAGCGCTACTACGAGAACGTGCGCCCCGACGACGTGCCGGCGATTCTGGAGAGGCTTACGTGAGGGCTGGGGTCGGAG
>DASTNU010000163.1:0-4486 GCA_035720605.1 Longimicrobium sp.
GGAAGCTACGTTCCACCGCCGTCCCGCAACAGGCTGGCCGTGGGACCATCAGCGTCCCGGCGGGCGCCGCCGAACCGGGTTACGCGCGGCGCCTCCCTCAGCCGTTCGGTCGGCGCCAAGGCACCGTGCGTGCTAAAGTTACACGCGGCGCCTCCCTCAGGAAGACCATCGCCTGCGAGAGGTTTGGCAACACCCGCCGGCACGTTTCGGGGTTTTCCCCACAGCGCACCCGATGCCCGCCCCGCTCGCGGTCCCGCCTCGCGCGGCTAGCTTTGGATCAGCCGCGGGGAAGTGGGAGACCGCGGACGCAAGACTCGGGAAGTGAGGGAAGCAGATGTCACCCAGGGCCACCCGCGCGCCGCGGGGCTCCACCGTACGGGACGTGATGCGCATCCAGATGGTGACCGTCGTCCCCGAGATGACGGTGCGCGAGCTGGCGCACACGCTCATGGACGCCGGCGTGCGCTCCGTCCCCGTGCTGGACGCGACGGGCAAGATCCTGGGCGTGGCCTCGCAGGCGGACGTGATGCGCGCGGCGATGGACGAAAGCGCGCATCCTTCGCCCGGCAACGGTGCGTCCGGCAAGGGCATGGACGGGCAGCGGGTGAGCGGCGTGATGGGCCCCGTGGGACCGACGGTCTCGCCGGACCAGCCGGTGCGGTCGCTGGTGCGGCTGTTCGTGCGGGAGCGGGTGCAGCGGGCGTTGGTGGTGGAGAACGGGATGCTGCTGGGCATCGTCACGCCGATCGACGTCCTGGGCGCCATCGACGCAGCCGCCTGAGCGGGCGTGGCCGGACGTCGAAAAAGCAAAAAAACCGACAAAAAACCTGGGATACAGAGGAACAAGTCAGACAGAGAACCCGGATCTCTGTCTGACCCTGTTTCTCGGTATCCCTGTCTTTTCAAGGTTCAACTGCAGCATCACGCCGGCTTGAGGAGCCCGGCGTCCAGCGCCAGGCGCACCAGCTCGGCGCGGTGGGTCAGCCCCAGCTTCTGCATCATCCGCGCGCGGTAGGTGTCCACCGTCTTGGGAGAAAGGAACAGCTTCTTGCCGATCTCCGCGGAGCTGTAGCCCTCGGCGGTGAGCGCCAGCACCTCGCGCTCGCGCTCGCTCAGCTTGTCGATGGGGCCGGCGGCCTGGGGCTCCTTGGCGTGCTGGTACTGGCGCAGCAGCAGCCGCGTGGCGCTGGGGTACAGGAACACCTCGCCGCGGGCCACGGTGCGGATGGCGTTCAGCAGGTCCGTGTCCGCGCTGGTCTTGCGCACGAACCCCGCGCCCCCGGCCTCCAGCACGGGAAGCAGGAACTCCTCCTCCGTCTGCGAGGTCAGCACCAGCACGCGCGCCCCCAGCCCCAGCTCGCCGATACGGCGGGTGGCCTCCAGCCCGTCCATCACCGGCATGGACAGGTCCATCACCACCACGTCGGGGCGCAGCAGGCGCGTCTTCTCCACGGCCTCTTCGCCGGTGGAGGCGTGCCCCACCACCAGGACGTCCTCCTCCAGCGAGAGCAGGGCCTCCAGGCCGCTGCGCAGCACGGGATGGTCGTCGGCCAGCAGGATGCGGATCTTGGGGGACATGGGTCAGGCTCCCTCTCGGGTGGGCTTCGGTCGAAAGAAATGAACAACGGGTGCGGGTCTCAGGCAATGCCGGCGATCAGCCATCCCACGCCGTACGACGCGGCGGCAGCCAGCGCGCCCACCGCCAGCATCTCCGCCCCCGCCTTCCACCAGCGCAGCGCCGCCACGGTGGAGCGCAGCGCGCCCACCAGGAACAGCGTCGCCAGCGTGGACGCCACGGCCACCCCGAAGCGCCGGCCGGGCTCCACCATCACGTACGGCACCAGCGGTACCGCGCCCGCCAGCACGAAGGCGGCCATCGTCGCCGTGCCGTGGCGCAGCGGATACGGCTCCGCCGGGGCTCGGCGCGGGCGCGGCGCACCGCCTCGTCGGAGCGGATCGCCAGGAAGTTGCTGGCGCCCATGGAAACGCCGTCGGCCAGCAGGTTGGCGGCGCCCAGGATCGGCACGGTGCTGGCGGGGAGCCTGGCCCCGGAAACCACCGCGAAGGTGGTGATGATGCCGTCGTTGGCGCCGTACACCAGGTCGCGCAGGTAGTGGCGCAGCAGGTTCAGCACCCCGCGCGGCTCGTGGGCCGCCGGCTCCAGGACCCCGGCGGCCGCGCTCATCCGGCTGCTCCCGTCGGGGTGCCGGAGGCGCCGGGGGTGGCCTCGCGGCCGCTGAGCTCCTGCGCGGGAATGCGAAAGAGCACGGTGCGGTGCGGCACCGGGTCGTCGGCGGTGAGCGTCTCGGGGATCAGCCGGCGCAGCAGCTCCACGCCGGTGCGCCAGGCGGCCTGCTCCCAGTCCGGCCCATGATCGGGGATGGTGTAGAAGCCGCCGTGCACCACCACGCTGCGCCACTGGAAGATCCCTTCCACCTCGTCCACCTCGAAGGCGACCGGCCACCACTGCTCGCCGGTGACGGCCAGCTTGGCGCCGTGCGAGGTGCGGCCGAAGAGCCAGCCGTCGTGGTAGACGTAGTGCAGCGGCTCGATGTCCACGCGGTTCCCCCACGCGTACGCCATGCGGCCCACGTGGTTGCGCGCCAGGACCTGCTCGCACTCCTCGCGGCTCAGCTTGCGGATGTGGGGCCTGGCGGTGCCCATGACTTCTCCCCTTCCCATGGGATGGCCGCGGCGTTCGCCGCGTCCTCGACTCACGATAGCACCGCCGTACCTCCGGCGGGTCGGGTGTGATTGGAGATTCCTGACGGGGATTTCCCTACACGCGGTGAACGGTCCGCTGGATGGGGGGATCGATGGAGAGAAGCACGGCAGGATTCTCACTGCGCCCGCGGGCGCCCTCTCCCCCGCCGGACCTTTCGCTCGTTCCTCGCGACGGCCGGCGACCCCTCCCCAACTTCGGGCCCCAACTTCGGGGGAGGGGTGGTTCGGGACGGTTTGGGGCGCTTCGGACGGTATGGCGCGATGGGCGGGCGCCCCCCATCTCCGACCCTTCCCCCACAAACTGCGTGGGGGAAGGGAGAACGGCAGGGACGTTCCGAAGCAACGATCCGGAAACGCCCACCTCCCCGGGGTTCTCTGGGTAGGTGGGCGAGTCTGGCGAGCCGGGAGGGCGGGAGGCCTATCGAAGCGCCCCTCAGCCGATGCCGGCCAGCGCGCCGCCGGCGGCCGCGCGCGCCGTCTCCATCTCCATGCTGTACAGGCGCACGGGAGGCACCACCAGGCAGGCGCAGGGGGCATGGCGCAGCACCGTCTCCGCCACGCTGCCCAGGAACACGCGCCGCGCGCCGCGCCGCCCGTGCGTCCCCAGCACGATCACGTCCGCCTGCCACTCCCGCGCCTCGCGCACGATCTCGTATGCGGGCTCGCCGGCGCGGATGCGCGGCGTGCTCCGCACCCGCGGCACCTCCGCGTCCAGGAAGTCGACGAGCTCGTGCTCCGCCGTCGCCTCCCACGGCAGGGGGACCGGGTAGCCCCCGCCCAGCTCCGGCGGCTGCACGAAGAGCGTGCGCAGCTCCGGCTCGGGCCCGCCCAGCCCGCGGGCGAGCGCCAGGCCCCGCGCATGCGCGTGCACCGCGTGGTGCGACAGGTCCGTGGTCAGCAGCACCCGCAGCGGCCGGTCGGGAAGCGGCCCGCGCACCACCAGCATGGGGGTGCGCGCGCTGCGCAGCACCCGCCCGGCCGTGGTGCCCAGCACCGCGCCGGCCAGCGCGCCGCGGCGCGTGGCGCCCAGCACCAGCAGGTCGGCGCAGCAGGCGACGGCCGCGCCGCGCAGCACCCGCTCCGGGGTGCCCACCACCGCCCGGCAGGTGACGCGCCCGCCGCTGGTCGCGCCCGGGGAGGCGCGCTCCACCACGCCGCGCAGGGCGCTGCCGCGGCTGAGCGCGGGCGGCACGGCGTGCGCCGCCTCCGGCGCGAGCACGTGCACCAGCTGCAGGGCGGCGCCGGCGCGGGCCGCCAGCCCCAGGGCCGCGCCGAGCGCGGGATCATCGGGATGCAGGGTGGCGACGCCCGCCAGCAGCCTGCGAATCGGGGGAGTCATCGTTTCCTCCTCGGGGAGAGAAGTGTGGACCCGCTGCCGCGCGCTCATGCCGCGACCCGTTCCGTCAGAGGCTCCTCCGCACGCTCCAGCCGCAGCCGTGCCTCGCCGGCGGACGACGCGGTGAGCGTCAGGCAGCCTGCTTCCGCCGCCGCGGGGACCGCCGCGCGCGCCGAGGCGGGCGGGATGACCAGAGCGCTGCAGGGCGCCTTGCGCAGCACCGTCTCCGCCACGCTCCCCAGGAAGAAGCGCGGCAGCCCGCGGCGCCCGTGCGTGCCCAGCACCACCAGGTCCGCGCCCCACTCGCGCGCCACGCCCAGGATGTGGTGCGCGGGAAAGCCCATGTGCACCGAGCCGCGGGCCGTCTCGAAGCCGGGGATCGACCCCAGGAAGGCGGCCATCTCGGCGCCCGCTTCCTCCAGGACC
>DASTNU010000164.1:0-9765 GCA_035720605.1 Longimicrobium sp.
TCGGGTAGTTCATCCACGGACTGACGCACGGCGAATCGCTTCAATGGATCTCGTTCTCCTTGGCGCCCCGGGTGCCGGCAAGGGCACCCAGGGCGCCTTGCTCGCCCGGAAGCTGGGCGTGCCCAAGATCGCCACGGGCGACATGCTGCGCGAGGCGGTGCGGCAGGGGACGGAGCTGGGCAGGAAGGCCAGGGAGGTGATGGACGCGGGGCAGCTGGTCTCCGACGACATCGTGCTGGGGCTGGTGCGCGAGCGGCTGGAGGGCGACGCCGCCGCCGGCGCGGTGTTCGACGGCTACCCGCGCAACGTGGCGCAGGCGCGCTCGCTGGAGGGGCTGCTGGGCGAGGTGGGGCGCGGGATCGGCGCGGTGGTCTACATCGACGTGGACGACGACGACATCGTCCGCCGGATGAGTGGCCGCCGCACCGACCCGGAGACGGGGGTGGTCTACCACGTGGAGCACAACCCGCCGCCGGCCGACGTCGCGGACCGCGTGATCCAGCGCGACGACGACCGGGAAGAGACGGTCCGCCACCGGCTGGAGGTGTACCGCCTGAACACGGCGCCGCTGGTGGAGCACTACCGGCAGGCCGGGGTCCCGGTGCACACGGTGGACGGCGGGGGGTCCATCGAGCAGGTGCAGGGCGAGATCCTTACGCTGCTGGGACGGTGATCCACCTGAAGTCGGCGGCGGAGATCGACACGATCGCCCGCGCGGGCGCCATCCTGGCGGAGCTGTACCGGGCCGTTCGCGCCCAGGTGCGGCCGGGGGTGACCACCGCGCAGCTGGACCGCTGGGCAGAGGACTTCATCCGCGCGCACCCGGGCGCGGAGCCGGCGTTCAAGGGGCTGTACGGCTTTCCCGCCACGCTGTGCACCAGCGTGAACCACGAGGTGGTGCACGGCATCCCCAGCACCCGCCGCGTGCTGAAGGAAGGCGACGTGGTGAGCGTGGACTGCGGGGTGAAGCTGGAGGGCTTCTACGCCGACGCGGCGGTCAGCATCCCTATCCCGCCGGTCGATCCGGCGGTGGAGCGGCTGCTGGAGCGCACGCAGGTGGCGTTGGAGCGCGGCATCGACCAGGCGCGTCCCGGCCGCCGGCTGGGCGACCTGGGCGCGGCCATCCAGGCGGTGGCGGACGCGGAAGGCTACGGCGTGGTGCGCGAGCTGGTGGGCCACGGGGTGGGGCGCCAGCCGCACGAGGAGCCCCAGGTGCCCAACTTCGGCACGGCGGGGAAGGGGCTCAAGCTGCTGGAGGGGATGGTGCTGGCCATCGAGCCCATGTTCAACCTGGGCACGGCGGGCGTGCGCACCCTTCCCGACCGGTGGACGGTGGTGACCGCGGACCGCAAGGTCAGCGCGCACTTCGAGCACACGGTGGCGGTGACGGCGGACGGCCCGCGGATCCTGACGGTGTGAAAAGAAGTGCCAAGGTTCAAGTGCCAAGTGCCAAAGTCACTTAGGCACTAGGCACTAGGCACTAGGCACTAGGCACTAGGCACTAGGCACTAGGCACTAGGCACTGCAGTTCCGCACCCACTGGGGTTGCGGAAATGCGTAATTCTGGTTAGTTTCTCAGGCTCCGTTCATTCAGGAACAGCGAGGCGAACATGAAGGTCCGCGCGAGCGTGAAGCCGATCTGCGAGCACTGCAAGGTGGTCAAGCGGCGGGGCGTCATCCGCATCATCTGCAAGAAGAACCCGCGCCACAAGCAGCGCCAGGGCTGAACCACGCACTCGGCAACAGGAGAACAGCAGGCATGGCTCGTATCGCCGGTGTCGACCTGCCGCGCGAGAAGCGCGTGGAGATCGGCCTTACCTACATCTTCGGGATCGGGCGCGCGACGTCGCGCAAGATCCTGGGCGAAGCGGGGATCAACCCCGACACGCGCGTCCACGCCCTGAGCGACGAGGACGTGAACAAGCTGCGGCGCCTGATCGACGCGAGCATTCGCGTGGAGGGCGTGCTGCGCTCGGAGGTCGCGCGCAACATCAAGCGGCTGATGGACATCGGCTCGTACCGCGGGCTGCGGCACCGCCGCGGGCTGCCGGTGCGCGGCCAGCGCACGCACACCAACGCGCGCACCAAGAAGGGCCCGCGCCGGGCCATCGCCGGCAAGAAGAAGCCGGGCAAGAAGTAGGAGAAGTGCCCAGGTTCAAGTGCCAAGTGCCCAGTGGGTTCTGCTCCTGGGCACTGGGTACTTGAACCTTGACGCTTTCCCGTGATCGGCCCCGCGGCGCGCGGCGGCCGATGACCACCCCGCGGGAAGTGCCCGCGGGGAGCCGTACCTGAGGCGCGGTAGGCCGCGCACGCACCAAGGATCGATCGCATGGCAAAGCCGAAGCAGGCGGGGCGCCCCAAGACCAAGCGCCACGTCGAGAGCGAGGGCATCGCCCACATCAAGGCGACCTTCAACAACACGCTGGTGAACATCACCGACATGGCCGGCAACGCGGTCGTGTGGGGGAGCGCCGGCAAGGCGGGGTTCAAGGGCTCCAAGAAGAGCACCCCGTTCGCGGCCACCGTGGCGGCGGAGCAGGCCGCCCGCGAGGCGCTGCAGCTGGGCGTGAAGCGCGTGCACGTGTACGTGCAGGGCCCGGGCAGCGGGCGCGAGAGCGCCATCCAGGCGCTGGCCGCCAGCGGGCTGGGCATTCGCAGCATTCGCGACGTGACCCCCATCCCGCACAACGGCTGCCGGCCGCCGAAGAAGCGCCGCGTGTAAGAGGAAAGTACCAAGTGCCTAGTGCCGAGTGCCCAGTACGAGTGACCTAGGCACTAGGCACTAGGCACTAGGCACTAGGCAGTTCTGGCGTAAACCCTCGCGACCGTCGGGGGGACGAAGCCGAGAGACCACCCAACGAAACGGTTGGAAACAACATGGCCCGTTACACCGGACCCGTCTGCAAGCTCTGCCGCCGCGAGGGGCAGAAGCTGTTTCTGAAGGGCACCAAGTGCTTCACGGAGAAGTGTCCCGTGGAGCGCCGCCCCTACGCCCCCGGCCAGCACGGCCAGACCGGCGGCGGCCGCCGCAAGAAGGCCAGCGAGTACGCCCACCAGCTGCGCGAGAAGCAGAAGGTGAAGCGCATCTACGGCGTGGCCGAGAAGCCGTTCCGCAACCTGTTCGAGAAGGCCGCCCACCAGAGCGGCGTGACCGGCGAGAACCTGCTGGTGGCGCTGGAGAGCCGGCTGGACAACGTGGTGTACCGCATGGGCTTCGGCAGCAGCCGCAAGGAGGCGCGCCAGCTCATTCGCCACCGCCACGTGCAGGTGAACGGCCGGCTGGTGGACGTCCCCAGCGCCCAGGTGGCGCCGGGCGACGAGGTGCGCATCGCGCCCAAGAGCAAGGACATCCTGCCCGTGCAGGCCTCGCTCGCCGCCAAGACCAAGCCCAGCACGGTGGCCTGGCTGGCGGTGGACGAGGGCTCGCGCACCGGCCGGATGGTGAGCCGCCCCACCCGCGCGGACATTCCGCTGGCGGTGCAGGAGCAGCTCATCGTCGAGCTCTACAGCAAGTAAAGCGTGAGGAACGGGCCCGACGCGGCGGGGCGCTGAACGGCGCCACCGCCGCCCGGGCCGTTCCCGCATCCTGTCCACATCCGGGAGGGGACACCCAGTGGAACTCGATATCACCGGCCTGCAGATGCCGAACCTGCCGGAGCAGCCGCGCACGGGACAGATCGTGCTGCGGCCGCTGGAGCGGGGCTTCGGCCATACGCTCGGAAACACCATGCGCCGCATCCTGCTGAGCAGCCTTCGGGGCTCGGCGGTGTGGGCGTTTCGCGCCGACGGGGTGCTGCACGAGCACCAGACCGTCACCGGCGTGGTAGAGGACGTGCACGAGATCATCCGCAACCTCAAGTCGCTGGTGCTGCGGATGGACGAGGACGCCGACGAGGCGGTGCTGGAGCTGCGCGCCAGCAAGGCGGGCCCGGTCACCGCGCGCGCCATCACGGGGCACCCGTCGGTGGACGTCATCAACCTGGACCACCACATCCTCGAGCTGCAGGACGATCGCGACCTGCGCATCGAGCTGTACGTGAACAAGGGCCGCGGCTACGTGCCCGCCGAGTCGCACCCCATTCCGCGCGGCATGCCGGCGGACCTGGTGCGGGTGGACGCCATCTACAACCCCGTCACGCGCGCCAACTTCGTGGTGGAGGAGACGCGCGTGGGCCAGCGGACGGACTTCGACCGGCTGGTGCTGGAGGTGGAGACCAACGGCGCGCTGGACGTGCCCGGCGCGGTGCAGTACGCGGCGCGCCTGGCCATCGAGCACCTGGCCTTCCTGGCCGGCGGCTCGCCGGAGTGGCGCGCGGACCGCACCTGGGGCGACGGCGGCGGCGCCGGCGCGTCGGTGCCGGCCGGGCGCTCGCCCATTCCGCCGCGGCTGCAGGAGCTGCTCAATCGTCCCATCGAGGACCTGGCGGAGCTCTCCGTGCGCAGCCGCAACTCGCTGCAGAAGGAGAACATCCACACGGTGCGCGACCTGGTGCAGCGGACCGAGCAGCAGATGCTGGCCATCGACAACTTCGGCAAGAAGTCGCTGCAGGAGATCAGCGACTTCCTGGCGGGGCACGGCCTGCGCTTCGGCAGCTCGCTGGAGGCGGACGAGGGCGGGATCCTGTGGTGGGTGGTGCGCGAGGACGACAACAACGAGCAGAACGGGGGCGCCGGCGAGGCGCCCGCCGGGGAGCTGTAAGCCATGAGACACGGGAAGAAGGGCCGCGCGCTCGGCCGCACGTCGGAGCACAAGGAGGCCCTGCTCCGGAACATGGCGGCCAGCCTGTTCCGCCACGGCCGCATCGAGACCACCACCGCCAAGGCCAAGGAGCTTCGCCCGTTCGCGGAGAAGCTGATCACGCTGGCCAAGCGCGGCGACCTGCACAGCAAGCGCCTGGCCGCGCGCCACATCCAGGACCGCGAGACGCTGGTGCGCCTGTTCGATACGATCGGGCCGGCGTCGGCCGAGCGGGCGGGCGGCTACACCCGCATCCTGAAGACGGGCTTTCGCCAGGGCGACGGGGCCGAGACGGCGCTGATCGAGCTGGTGGACCGGCCGGCGTAAGCGGCGTTCCTCGCCGCACGAACGAACGAGCCCCGCGGCTTCTCTTATCGAGAGGCCGCGGGGCTTCCGCGTTCAAGATATGGTGAGGCAAAGCAGTTCAGTGTTTGGCGGCGTTGGCGTTGGCGGAGAAGGACGGGCTCAGGTTGAAGTCGATGCTGCCGTCGTAGGCGGTGGCGAAGTCCACGTCCACGCTCACCACGTCGCCGGGAAAGTCCTCGCTCTCGGCGCGGAAGGCGGCGGTGCCGCGGATGCCGCCGCCGTACACCTCGTACAGGTCGATCACGCCGTCCAGCGAGTCGAACCACTCGCCGGTGTCCAGGTCGCGCACGTACGCCACGATGTCGGCGTTCATCACGTAGCCGTCGCCGATGGGAAAGCGGCCCGGGTAGAACTCGTCGGTGTCGTGGTAGAGGATGATCTCGATCCGCTGGCTGTAGTCGGTGAGCTCGATCAGGTCGTGAAATCCGGCGGTGGTGCTGCCGGAGAGGGCGGTGCCCTGCAGCCAGCCGTCCAGGGTGCCCCTGATCTCGCCGCCGAACTGTCCTTCCCGGAGGTCGATGGGATCGGTGACGCCGCTCCCGTCGCAGGCGGCGAGCGACAGGGCCGCGGCGAGCGCGATGCCCGAAATCTTCAGCATGTTCACGGTGTTTCTCCAGGTTCGGAGCGTTGCGGGGGAGAGCGGAGCGCGCCTCTCGCGGGCCGCCGTCCGTGGCCGGCCCGCGGGTGGGGAGCGCAAGCGCGATACCGTACGCGCTCCCGGCCATCTACGCGCCGAATGGGCTTTCCGTCCGCCGCGCGTCTTCGCATCTTGTCGCGTTCCGTGTAGCTGCGCATGGCTTCGACTGGAGACCAGGCGCGCCATCTCACTCCTGTCCGCATGCCACCCATCACCAGGGGCCAGATCGTCGCGTTCGGGGGGGGCGGGTTCGCGATGGAGCCCGACAACCCGCTGCTGGACGACTACGTGCTGTCGCTCACCGGCAAGGCGCGGCCGCGCGTGTGCCTGATCCCCGCGGCCGCGGGGGATTCCGTGGCGTGGCTGGACCGCTTCTACGAGCTGTTCACCGAGGACCGCTGCGAGCCGACGCACCTGGCGCTGTTCAGCCGCTCGGTCGACGACCTGTACGGGTTCCTCTCCGAGCAGGACGTGATCTACGCCAGCGGCGGCAACACGGTGAACGGTCTGGCGGTGTGGCGCGCGCAGGGGCTGGATCGCGTCCTCCCCGACGTGCTGGCCGGCGGGACGATCGCGTGCGGGGTGAGCGCGGGAGGGCTCTGCTGGTTCGAGCGGGGCATCACCGACTCGTACGGGCCGGGGCTCAACCCGCTGGACAACGGGCTCGGCTTCCTCCCCGGCAGCTTCTGCCCGCACTACGACAGCGACCCGCGGCGCCCGTTCGCCTTCGCCGAGTTCGTGCGCTCCACCGGCGCTCCCGGACTCGCGGTGGACGACGGCGTGGGGCTGCACTACGTGGATGGGCGACTGGAGCGCGTGGTCTCGTCGCGGCCGGTTGCGAACGCCTGGCGGGTGCGGCCGGACGGCGAGCGGGAGTGCATCACGCCGGAGTACCTGGGCGGGGCGTCGTGAGGGCAGGGATGGCGGTGCGTCGGCGGGCTTCATCCTGAGCGGGTGAACCCGCCCCTGGGACAGCCACAAGCCCCGTCTCGGCACCGCTGACGCGTCGCCGAACGGGGCTTCACCTGCACGTTGCCGCGGGTTCCAGGCGCGGGACGGGCCTCCAGGTTCGGCGAGTAGATTCCTCGGTCGGCGCCCCGGGTCTGGTGCGAGGGGAAGGATGGAAGCGGCGCCTCTCCCGGAATGACAGATCCGCGCGATGAGGACAGCGTCACGCGAGTCCGCGCAGGCGGACTTTGTGATGTTCCAGCAGCGGTTTCAACCGCCGGGCGCGGGGCCGGCTGAGACGGCGTGATCCAACCGCCGGGCGCGGGGCCGGCTGAGACGGCGTGATCCGACCGCCGGGCGCGGGGCCGGCTGAGACGGCGTGATCCAATCGCCGGGCGCGGGGCCGGCTGAGACGGCGTGATCCAACCGCCGGGCGCGGGGCCGGCCATCCCCCAAACGAAACGGCCGCGCACCCATCGGGATGCGCGGCCGCCGTGTATCGGTCGCGGAAGGGAGCCAGGTTCTCAGCCCGCCTTGCGGATCTTGCCGGCCGAGATGCAGCTCGTGCAGACGCGCACGCGCTTGTGCGTCCCGTTCTCCGTCACGATCCGGGCGGGCTGCAGGTTGGGGCGCCAGACACGCTTGGTGCGGTTGTTGGCGTGGCTCACGTTGTTCCCGCTGCGCGGGCCCTTACCGCAGACGGCGCAAAAAGCCATCAGTGTCTCCTGTAGCCGAATCGATCACAAACGCTGCGAAGCCTTAAAATGTAAGCACCACACGCGTTTTGGTCAACCCACCCCCGCCATCCGCCCGCGTTGACACCGCATACGCCCACGGCTAGCTTTCCGCCCCGAAGCGGCCTGCCTTTTTGCGGCCGTCCCGACACCGCCACCCCACCGGAATGAAGACCGCACTGATCACCGGCATCACCGGCCAGGATGGAAGCTACCTGGCCGAGCTGCTGCTGGAAAAGGGCTACCGGGTCTACGGGCTGGTGCGCCGCAGCTCCACCGTCACCTTCGAGCGCATCCAGCACATCCAGAACCGCCTGGAGCTCCTTTCGGCCGACCTGACCGACCAGAACTCGCTCTTCTACGCGCTGGAGGAGTGCCGCCCCGACGAGGTGTACAACCTGGCCGCCCAGTCGTTCGTGCAGACCTCGTGGACCCAGCCGGTGCTCACCGGCGACGTCACCGGGCTGGGGGTGACGCGCATGCTGGAGGCCATCCGCATCTTCGACCGCGAGCGCCGCATCCGCTTCTACCAGGCGTCGAGCTCGGAGATGTTCGGCAAGGTGCAGGCGGTGCCGCAGGACGAGGACACGCCCTTCTACCCCCGCAGCCCGTACGGCGTGGCCAAGGTGTACGGCCACTGGGCCACGGTGAACTACCGCGAGAGCTACGGGATGTACGCGGCGAGCGGCATCCTGTTCAACCACGAGTCGCCGCGGCGCGGGCTGGAGTTCGTCACCCGCAAGGTGACGGACGCGGCCGCGCGCATCAAGCTGGGCCTTTCCGACGAGGTGCGGCTGGGCAACCTGGACGCGCAGCGCGACTGGGGCTTCGCGGGCGACTACGTGCGCGCCATGTGGCTGATGCTGCAGCAGGAGCACCCCGCCGACTACGTGGTGGCCACCGGCGAGACGCACACGGTGCAGAAGCTGGTGGAGACGGCGTTCGCCGCCGTGGACCTGGACTGGCGCCAGTACGTGAAGCAGGACCCGCGCTTCATGCGCCCGGCCGAGGTGGACCTGCTGGTGGGCGATCCCTCGCGCGCGAAGGCGGAGCTGGGGTGGGAGCCGGAGGTGGGCTTCGACGAGCTGGTGCGGATGATGGTGGAGGCCGACCTGGAGCGGCTGCGCGGCGCCCCGGCCCCGGCGCTGGCCGCGGCAGAGTGACGCCGATGCGCGTCCTGGTGACGGGCGCGGCGGGGTTCGTGGGCGCGTGGCTGGTCCGCGGCCTGGCGGCGGACGGGCACACCGTGGTCGCGGCCGGGCAGGAAGGTCATGCCGCTCCCGCGGACGCCGCGGGCGCGGAGTGGGTGGGGATCGACGTGACGTCGACGGACTCCGTCGCCGCCGTGATGGAGCGGGCGGCGCCGGAGGCGGTGGTGCACCTGGCGGGGCAGGCCAGCGTGGGCGACAGCTTCCACGACCCGCTGGGGACGTGGGACGTGAACGCCACCGGGACGCTGCGCATCGCCGCGGCGCTGCCGAAGGGGGCGCGGCTGCTGCTGGTCAGCTCGGCGGAGGCGTACGGGTCGGTGCCGGAGGCGGAGCAGCCGATCCGCGAGGAGCGCCCGCTGCGCCCCTGCAACCCGTACGCGGCCAGCAAGGCGGCGGCGGAGATGGCGGCGCTGCAGGCGGGCGAGTCCGGCGGCATCCGGGTGGTCGTCGCCCGCAGCTTCAACCACACCGGGCCCGGGCAGGACGAGCGCTTCGCCCTCTCCAGCTTCGCGCGGCAGCTGGCGCTCATCCGCGCGGGCGGGGCGGAGCCGGTGCTGCGCGTGGGCAACCTGTCCGCGCGCCGCGACCTGCTGGACGTGCGCGACGTGGTGCGCGCCTACGCCCTGCTGGTCACCGCCGGCGCGCCGGGGACGGTCTACAACGTCTGCTCGGGAGAGGCGCGGTCGATGGAGACCGCCGTGCAGGAGCTGGTGGAGCTCTCCGGGACGAAGGCGCGGCTGGAGGTGGATCCCGATCGGGTGCGCCCCGTGGACGTCCCCCTCCTGCTGGGCGACAACGCGCGGCTGCGCGGCCTGGGCTGGGAGCCGCGCATCCCCTTTCGCCAGACGCTCGCGGACCTGCTGGAGTGGCAGGCGGCGCGGCTGGACGCGCGGGCGGCGGCGTGACGGGCACCGTCTACCTGGTGGGCGCGGGGCCGGGCGATCCCGGGCTGCTGACCGTGCGGGCGGCGGAGCTGATGGAGCGCGCGGACGTGCTGGTCTACGACGCGCTGGTCAGCCCCGCCATCCTGGAGGGCGCGGGACGGGCGGAGCGCGTGTACGTGGGCAAGCGCGGCGGCCAGCACTCGCGCACGCAGGAGCAGATCAGCGCCATCCTGGTCGACCTGGCGCG
>DASTNU010000165.1:0-7193 GCA_035720605.1 Longimicrobium sp.
CGCTGGAGTCGCTGGTCGATGCGCTGGAGACCGCGCCGGAGCGCGCGCTGGCGAGCGTCGACGTGCTTCCGGAGGCGGAGCGGGCGCAGGTGGTGGAGGTGTGGAACGCCACGGATGCGGCGTATCCCGCCGACGCCTGCATACACCATCTGTTCGAGGCACAGGTAGAGCGCACGCCGGACGCCGTCGCCGTCACGTTCGATGCCGATGCGCTCACGTACGCCGAGCTGAACGCGCGCGCCAACCGTCTGGCGCACCACCTGACGGCGCTCGGCGTCGGGCCGGACGTGAGGGTCGGGCTGTGCCTGGAGCGCGGCGCGGAGATGGTGGTCGCGCTCCTGGCGACGCTCAAGGCCGGCGGCGCCTACGTGCCGCTGGACCCCGACGCGCCGCAGGACCGACTGCGCGCCATGCTGGAGGACAGCGCGCCCGCGGTGCTGCTGACGCAGGCGGCGCTTGCCGGCCACTTTGACCACATCGGCATCCCCCTCCTCTCCCTCGATAGCGACGCGCCAGCCTGGGAGGACCAACTATCCTCGAACCCGGCGGTCGAAGGGCTGACCCCGGACCACCTGGCGTACGTCATCTACACCTCCGGCTCCACCGGAACGCCGAAGGGGGTGATGAACGCGCACCGCGGCGTGGTCAACCGCCTGGACTGGATGGAGCGCGCCTACCGGCTTGGGCCCGGCGAGGCGGTGCTGCAGAAGACGCCGTACACCTTCGACGTCTCCGTCTGGGAGTTCTTCTGGCCGCTGATGGTGGGCGCGCGGCTGGTGATGGCGCGTCCCGGCGGCCACCGCGACCCGTCGTATCTCGTCGAGACGATCCGCCGCGAAAGCATCACCACGCTGCACTTCGTTCCCTCGATGCTGCGCGCGTTCCTCGACGCGGAGGGGGTGGAGGCGTGCGCGTCGCTGCGTCGCGTGGTGTGCAGCGGCGAGGCGCTGCCGGCGGCGCTGGTGCGGCGCTTCCACGAGCGGCTGCGGTCGGCGGAATTGTACAATTTGTACGGTCCCACCGAGGCCGCGGTGGACGTCACCGCGTGGCGGTGCGCCGCGGACGCCGGCGACGTCGTCCCGATCGGCCGGCCGATGGCGAACGTGCGCATCTACCTGCTGGACGGGCGGATGGGGCCGGTGCCGGCAGGGGTGGCGGGCGAGCTGTACATCGGCGGGATCCAGGTGGCGCGCGGCTACCTGCGCCGCGCCGCGCTGACGGCGGAGCGCTTCGTCCCCGATCCGTTCGCGGTGGAGCCCGGCGCGCGGCTATATCGCACGGGCGACCTGGCGCGCTGGACGGAATCCACTGACGCACTCACGCACTCACGCACTCACGCACTGGAGTACCTGGGGCGCAACGACTTCCAGGTGAAGGTGCGCGGCTTCCGCATCGAGCCGGGGGAGATCGAGACGCGGCTGGCGGAGCATCCCGCGGTGCGCGAGGCGGTCGTGGTGGCGCGCGAGGACGGCCCGGGCGAGAAGCGGCTGGTGGCGTACGTCGTGGCCGATGATGCCGACGCCGAGGTGCTGCGGGCGCACCTCGCCGCGCGGCTGCCGGAGTACATGGTCCCCGGCGCCTTCGTGCGGCTGGATGCGCTGCCGCTGACGTCCAGCGGCAAGCTGGACCGCAAGGCGCTTCCCGCGCCGGAGGACGACGCCGGCGCGCGCCGCGAGTACGAGGCGCCGGTGGGGGAGACGGAGCAGGCGCTGGCGGAGATCTGGGCGGACGTGCTGGGCGTGGAGCGCGTGGGCCGCCGCGACCACTTCTTCGAGCTGGGCGGCCACTCGCTGCTGGCGGTGCAGGCGATCTCGCGCGTGCGCCGGGTGCTGGGCGCCGAGGCGCGGCTGGACGAGGTGTTCCAGCGGCCGGTGCTGGCGGACTTCGCGCGGGGGCTGGCGGAGGCCGCGCGCGCCGCGCTGCCGCCGATCGAGCCCGCGGACCGCGGCGGGCCGCTGGCGCTCTCCTTCGCCCAGCGGCGGCTCTGGTTCCTGGAGCAGCTGGGCGGCGTCGGCAGCGTGTACCACGTCCGGCAGCGGCTGCGGCTGCGCGGCGCACTGGACCGCGACGCCCTGGGCCGCGCGCTGGACCGCATCGTCGCGCGGCACGAGGCGCTGCGCACGACCTTTCCCGTCGCGGACGGCGAGCCGGAGCAGCGCATCGCCCCGGCGGCGGAGAGCCGCTTCCCCCTTGCCGGGCACGACCTCGCCGCGCGCCCCGACGCGGAGGCGGAGCTGGAGCGCATCGTGGCCGAAGAGGCGCTCGCGCCCTTCGACCTGGCGCGGGGGCCGCTGGTCCGCGGGCGCCTCGTCCGCATGGGCCACGACGACCACGTCCTCCTGATCACCCTTCACCACGCCGTCTCCGACGGCTGGTCGGTCGGGGTGCTGGCGCGCGAGCTGGGCGTCCTGTACGCCGCCTTCCTGCGCGGCGAGGACGATCCGCTCCCGCCCCTTCCCATCCAGTACGCCGACTACGCCGCCTGGCAGCGCCGCCGGGTGGAGGGCGAGGTGCTGGCGGCGCAGGGGGCGTGGTGGACGCGCACGCTCGCCGGCGCCCCCGAGCTGCTGGAGCTTCCCACCGACCGCCCCCGCCCGCCGCGGCCGGACTTCGCCGGCGCGGCCGTGCCGGTGGAGCTGGACGCGGAGCTGACCGCGCGGCTGCGGGCGCTGGGCCGCGGCCAGGGGACCACCCTCTTCATGACGGTGCTGGCCGGCTGGGCCGCCGTGCTCGCCCGACTCTCCGGCCAGGACGACGTCGTCGTCGGCACGCCCACCGCCAACCGCGGCCGCGCCGAGGTGGAGGGGGTGATCGGCTTCTTCGTCAACACGCTGGCGCTTCGCGTGGAGATGGCGGACGCGCCCACGGTGGCGGAGCTGCTGGGCAGGGTGCGCGAGCGGACGCTGGAGGCGCAGCGGCACCAGGACATCCCCTTCGAGCAGGTGGTGGAGCGGGTGCAGCCGGCGCGCAGCATGTCGCACGCGCCCCTCTTTCAGGTGATGCTCGCCTGGCAGAACACCCCCGACGCCACCCCGGCGCTTCCCGGCATCGACGTGGCGCCGGTGCCGGCGTCCGCCCGGCGCACCGCCAAGTTCGACCTGGCGCTCTCGCTCGGCGAGGAGGACGGCCGCGTCGAGGGGCGCCTGGAGTACGCCACCGCCCTCTTCGACCGCGCGACGGCGGAGCGGTTCGCCGGCTACCTGCGGCACGCCCTCGCGGCGATGGCGGCGGACGCGGAGGCCCGCATCGACCGCCTGCCGATCCTTCCCGAGGCGGAGCGGCGGCTGGTGATCGAGGGATGGAACGCGACGGACGCCGACTATCCCGCCGACTCCTGCATCCACGAGCTCTTCGAGGCCCGGGCGGCGCGGACGCCGGACGCCGTGGCGCTGGTGCACGAGGACGGGGAGCTGACGTACGCGGAGCTGAACGCGCGCGCCAACCGGCTGGCGCACCACCTCCGCGGCATGGGCGTCGGGCCGGACGCGCGGGTGGCGGTGTGCGTGGAGCGGAGCCCGGAGATGGTCGCCGCCCTGCTGGCGGTGCTCAAGGCGGGCGGGGCGTACGTACCGCTGGACCCGCAGTATCCCGGAGCGCGGCTGCGCCACATGCTGGCCGACAGCGCGCCCGCGGTGCTGCTGACCCGCGCCGCGCTGCGCGACCACTTTGACCACATCGACATCCCCGTCCTTGCCCTCGACGACGCTTCGGCGTGGGCGGACCGGCCGGCGGCCGACCCCGCGCGCGGCGCGCTGACGCCGGAGCACCTGGCGTACGTCATCTACACCTCCGGCTCCACCGGCGCGCCCAAGGGGGTGATGGGCCGCCACCGCGCCGCCGCCAACCTGCTGGCCTGGGGAGCGCGGATCTTCGAGCTGGGGCCCGGGGACGTGGTGCTGCAGTCGCTGCCGTTCTCCTTCGACGTGTCGGTGCGCGAGATCTTCGCGCCGCTGCTCTCGGGCGCGCGGCTGGTGCTGGCGCGCCCGGGCGTCAACCGCGACCCGGAGCACCTGGTGGAGGTGATCCGCCGCGAGGGCGTCACCACGCTGGGGCTGCCCCCCTCCATGCTGCAGGCGTTCCTGGAGCAGCCGGGGGTGGAGGGATGCCGGAGCATCCGGCGGATGATGACCGGCGGCGAGGCGCTCACTCCCGGGCTGGTGGAGAGCTTCCACGCGCGGCTCCCCGGGGCGCGGCTGTTCCAGGGATACGGGCCCACCGAGGCGACCGTCGCCTCCACCGTGCGCCCCTGCGCCCCGGACGACGGCGCGCCGGCCGCCTCCATCGGCCACCCCATCGCCAACGCCCGCGTCTACCTGCTGGGCGCCGCGGGCGAGCCCGTCCCCGTGGGCGCGGCGGGGGAGCTGTACATCGGCGGCGCGGGGGTGGCGCGCGGCTACCTGGGCCGCCCCGCGCTCACCGCCGCGCGCTTCGTCCCCGATCCCTTCGGAGCGGCGCCGGGGGCGCGGCTCTACCGGACGGGTGACCTGGGGCGGTGGCTGGGGGACGGGACCATCGAGTTCCTGGGCCGCACCGACACCCAGGTGAAGGTGCGCGGCTTCCGCATCGAGCCGGGAGAGATCGAGGCGCGCCTCTGCGAGCACGACTGCGTGCGCGAGGCGGCGGTGGTGGTGCGCGAGGACGCGCCCGGCGAGCGGCGCCTGGTGGCGTACGTCACCGGCCGCGAGGTGGAGGCGGAGACGCTGCGCGCGCACCTGGCCGGGCGGCTGCCGGAGCACATGGTCCCCGCGGCGTACGTGCGGCTGGACGCGCTGCCGCTCACGCCCAACGGCAAGGTGGACCGCCGCGCGCTCCCGGCCCCGGCGGACGACGCCTTCGCCCGGCGCGGCTACGAGGCGCCGGACGGGGAGACGGAGGAGACGCTGGCGGAGATCTGGGCGGAGTTGCTGGGCGTGGAGCGGGTGGGCCGCCACGACCACTTCTTCCGGCTGGGCGGGCACTCGCTCCTGGCCACCCGCCTGGTCGCCCGGATCAAGAAGGAGATGGACGTGGACCTCGCCCTGGGCGACGTCTTCGAGAAGCCCGAACTGGGGGAGCTGGCCCGGCAGGTCCTGGACGCCCAGCTGGCCCGGTTCGACCCGGAGCGGATCGCGGAGCTGGCCGCGCTGGTCCGCACCGCCGCCGTGGGATAGGCCGCCGGCCCGTACGCCGCCGCGCCCGCATTACGCAACGACTGCCCTTAGCCCATGAACTCGACGCTGTCCAACGCCGAGCGCGAACGGATCCTCCGGATGGCGCGCGCCGCCAGCCTGGAGCGCACCGCGCCCAAGACCGCTCCCATCGAGCCGGTGGAGCGGGGCGGGCGGCTGGCGCTCTCCTTCGCGCAGCAGCGGCTCTGGTTCCTGGAGCAGCTGGGGGACCTGGGCAGCACCTACCACATGCCGCAGCGCCTGCGGCTGCGGGGGACGCTGGACCGCGGGGCGCTGGCGCGCACGCTGGACCGCATCGTGGCGCGGCACGAGTCGCTGCGCACCGTCTTCGTCCTGGCCGACGGCGAGCCGGAGCAGCGCATCGTCCCGGCGGTGGAGAGCGGCTTCCGGCTGGTGGAGCACGACCTGCGCGCGGATGCCGGCGCGGAGGGGGAGCTGGAGCGGCTGGTGGCCCGGGAGACGGAGGCGCCCTTCGACCTGGAGCGGGGGCCGCTGGTGCGCGGGCGGCTGATCCGCCTGGCGGACGACGACCACGTGCTGCTGGTGACCGCGCACCACGCCGTCTCGGACGGGTGGAGCACGGGGGTGTTCATCAACGAGCTGAGCGCGCTGTACACGGCGTTCAGCCAGGGGCAGCCGGACCCGCTGCCGCCCCTGGGGCTGCAGTACGCCGACTACGCGGCGTGGCAGCGGCGCTGGGTGGAGGGCGAGGTGCTGGAGGCGCAGGCGTCGTACTGGACGCAGGCGCTGGCCGGCGCGCCGGAGCTGCTGGAGCTGCCCACGGACCACGTGCGCCCCGCGCGGCAGGACCACGCGGGCGCCGTCCTGCGCGTGGAGCTGGGCGAGGCGCTGTCGGCCGGGCTCACGGCGCTGGGCCACCGCCACGGCACCACGCTCTTCATGACGGTGCTGGCGGGATGGGCCACGGTGCTCAGCCGCCTTTCCGGCCAGCGGGAGGTGGTGGTGGGCACCCCCACGGCCAACCGTGCGCGGAGCGAGATCGAGGGGCTGATCGGCTTCTTCGTCAACACGCTGGCGCTGCGGGTGGACCTGTCCGCGTCGCCCACTGCGGCGGAGCTGCTGGCGCAGGTGAGGCAGCAGGCGCTCCGGGCGCAGCAGAACCAGGACATCCCGTTCGAGCAGGTGGTGGAGCGGGTACAGCCGGTGCGCAACCTGGCCCACAACCCGGTCTTCCAGGTGCTGTTCGCCTGGCAGAACGTGCCGCTGGCCAGCCTGCGGCTCCCCGGGCTGGAGCTGACGCCGCTGCAGGTGCCGCGCGTCACCGCCAAGTTCGACCTGCACCTGGCGATGTGGGAGGCGGACGGCCGCATCCGGGGCGAGGTGGAGTACGCCACCGCGCTCTTCGAGCCGGCGACGGTGGAGCGGTACGTCGGCTACCTGCGGCGCGTGCTGGAGGGGATGGTCGCGGACGAAACCGCCCGCGTCGAAGCGCTGCCGATGCTGCCGGAGGCGGAGCGCCGCCAGGTGGTGGAGACGTGGAACGCCACGGAGGCCGCGTATCCCGCTTCCGCCTCCCTGCCCGAGCTCTTCGGGGCGCAGGCGGCGCGGACGCCGGGCGCCCCCGCCGTCGTCTTCCAGGGCGACGCGCTCACCTACGCGGAGCTGAACGCCCGCGCCAACCGCCTGGCGCACCACCTCATCGCGCGCGGCGTGGGGCCGGACGTGCGGGTCGCGCTCTGCGTGGAGCGCGGCGTGGAGATGCTGGTCGGCCTGCTGGCCGTCCTCAAGGCCGGCGGCGCCTACGTCCCGCTGGACCCGTCCCACCCGGAGGAGCGGCTGGGCCACATCCTGGCCGACGCCGCGCCCGCCGTGCTGCTGACGCAGGCCTCGCTCGCGGAGCGCTTCGCCGGCGAGCTGCCGCGCATCCTCATCGACACCGACGCGCACGCCTGGGCGGACGAGCCGGTGTCGGACCCGGCGCGCGCGACGCTGCCGGACCACCTCGCCTACGTCATCTACACCTCCGGCTCCACGGGCAGGCCCAAGGGGGTGATGAACACCCAC
>DASTNU010000166.1:0-7487 GCA_035720605.1 Longimicrobium sp.
GTGACGGGGTGACAAGGTGATGGGGTGAAGGGGGGAACGGGTGAGCGTGGTCGGCACCTCTTGGCGGCATCGATCCGGGACGCATCACAGTCACCCCGTCACCCTGTCACCCCGTCACCCCGTCACCTTGTCACCTTGTCACCTTGTCACCCCGTCACCTTGTCACTTGGTCACCCAACGTACGCACTTTCATCATCCACGGATGGCTGAACCATGCCCGGACAGATCGATCGAGAGCTGCAGAACACCAGGCCGGTCGCCTCGCTGGAGGTGGAGGCGGCGCTGAACATCCAGCGCACCGGCGACTTCCTGGAGCGGTGGACGGACACGGTGCTGCAGCCCATGGAGCTGCGCGGCGACCAGTACAACATCCTGCGCATCCTGCGCGGCGCCGGCGACGGAGGACACCCCACCTCCGAGGTGCGCCGGCGCATGATCCACGAGACGGAGCGGTTCCCGGCCCTGGTGCACGCCCTGCGCACCCGCGGGCTCATCGCCGGCACCCTCCACCTCACCATCACCAACGCCGGGCGTGAGCTGCTGGCCTCCATCGACGGCACGCTGGAGAACGCCATCCGCCGGCGGTTCGGCGGCATCGAGCCCGCCAAGCTGCGCACCGTCGTCGAGGTCCTGGAGCGCCTGCGCGCCGGCGGCTGAAGGGTTGAGCGCACGGGACGCCGGGAAGAAAAGCAGAGGGCGCGGAGAACAGCATCGGGGTCTCCACGCCCTCTCCTTCGTCCCGGCGTCCCCGGCGTTTCCGGGGCCAGGCAGAAGACGGCGACGTGGGGGTGCGTATATGGAAACATTCGTGGTCGGAACCGCCGGGCGCAAGTCTCATAAGTCGTTTCAGTGCAATTAGATGAATGTGCCTCTGACACGTTGACAAGTAACACCCGGGCGGTTAGAATGAACGCTGCTCAGCCACACCCGTGCGGCTGGGCTTTTTCCTTCCGCTCGCCTCCGTCCGCTGGAGCCCCCCGGCCGCGATCCCCGCGGGCGGCCGGGCCCGGACGGCGAACGAGCGCCCGCCGGAATCCCCGGCACAACGCAGTCCCCCGGAGCCGCAAGATGAAGCGTGTTGCCCCGCTGTTCATGGCCGGTCTGGTCGCGCTCGCCGCCTGCTCGGACAACCCCGCCGCGCTGGCCGATGCCGCAAGCCCCTCGCTCAACCTGGAAGCAGGCGCCGACGGCGCCGGGATGTACCTGGTCCGCTTTCCCGAGACCGGCATTCCCGCCGACTTCGCGGAGCAGGTGGCCGCGCTGGGCGGCGAGGTGATCTTTGCCCATGCCGGCGCCCGCGTGGGCGCGGTGGCCGGGCTGTCGGCCCAGGCCGCGGACCAGCTGGCCGGCACGGGGCTGCAGCTTGCCGCCGACGCGAACGTGCAGCTGGACCCCATGGTCGGCGACGTCGAGGCCGCGAGCGTGGAAGGCGCGGCCATCGCCGCCGAGACGCCCTACAGCCCCACCAACCCCGCCGCGTCGTTCTTCTACAACCGTCAGTGGAACATGCGCGCCATCCAGGCCAACGCCGCCTGGACCGCGGGCAAGCTGGGCTCCTCCGCCATCAAGGTCGGCATCCTGGACACGGGGCTGGACTACCTGCACCCGGACCTGTACGGCCGCGTGGACCTGAACCTGTCGCGCTCGTTCCTTTCCGCGACGGAGAACGCGCGCGTGCAGGCCAGCTTTCCCGGCGCGCACCCGGTGGCGGACCTGCACTACCACGGCACGCACGTGGGCTCCACGGTGTCGTCCAACGGCCTGGCGGCGGCCGGCGTGACCTCGCGGGTGACGCTGGTGGGCCTCAAGGTGTGCCACCCGGGAACGGCGGCGAACGGCTACCGCGCCGGCTGCCCCACCAGCGGCACGCTGAGCGCCATCCTGTACGCGGCCGACAACGGCATCCCGGTCATCAACATGAGCCTGGGGAGCGAGTTCCAGCGCCGTGACGCTTCGGCCAGCGGGGGCAGCGGGCCTTCGTTCATCGCCACCATCAACGCGGTGTTCAACTACGCCCACGACAAAGGCACCACCATCGTGGTCTCCGCCGGCAACTCCGCGTACGACATGCAGCACGACAAGAACGGCTACAAGTCGTACTGCGACGCGCCGCACGTGATCTGCGTCTCGTCCACCGGCCCGGCCAGCGCGCCGGCGCACGGCACCTACAGCAACGTGGACCAGCTGGCGTCGTACAGCAACTTCGGCGGCAGCGTGACGGTCGCCGCGCCGGGCGGCGCGGGCCGCAACGGCACCCCCGTGAACGTGGGCTGGGTGTACGCCGCGTGCTCCGGGTTCTCGTTCCCCGTTCCCAACTGCCGCACCCGCTTCTACAACCCGGTGACGGGTGCGTGGTCGGCCTCGGTGATCGGCATCAACGGCACGTCGATGGCCTCGCCGCACGTGGCGGGCGTGGCGGCGCTGGCGGCCGAGCGCGTGGGCACCACCCCCGACGCCATCCGCGGCGCGGTCATCGGCACCTCCGACGACCTGGGCAAGAACGGGCGCGACCTCTTCTACGGCCACGGCCGGGTGAACGCCGCCCGCGCGGCCGGCCTGTAATCGCCTGATCCGGCGCAGTTGCACGAAAGGGAGGGCTCCTTCGAGGGCCCTCCCTTTTCTCGTGCGATCTCGAATGGGAAATGGACAGGCCCTCACACGGCCACGGAGCCGCGTGGTAGATCCGGCATGGCTTCGACTTTCCGACTCGTGCACATTAGGTTGCGCCGCCCGCCGATCGAGGCATCCGCGGGTGACTTTCTAGATCGAAGAGGATGGATGAGCGACGATACGGGGCAGGTCGCGGCGGAGCTCGCCGGCCAGCTGGAGCGGGCGTGGAACGCGGCGAACGGCGCCGGCTACGGCGCGGCGTTCGCCGACGACGCCGACTTCGTGGCCATTCGCGGCGACTACCACCGCACGCGCGAGGCGATCGCGCGCGGCCACCAGGCCATCCTGGACAGCATCTACCGCGGCAGCCAGGTGCGCTTCGCCGTCACCCGGGCGCGCCGCGTCGCGGACGACGTGATCGTCGCCCACGCCACGCAGACGATGGACGCGCCCGCGGGTCCCCTCGCGGGCACGCACGAGTCCACCTCCACCATGGTCCTGGTGCGGGGGCCGCAGGGATGGCGGATCGCCGCCTTCCACAACACCCTCGTGCAGGGCCAGCCCGGCGCCTCCGGACCGCCGCCCCGATAGCGGCTCACTTTCCGCGCCGCGGCGGATGCGCGTCTGGCGCAGGGGCCGCGGACGCATCACCTTGCCCTGCGCAGCCCGGCATCCACCCCCCGCACATCTCCCGATGGCCACGCCGATCTGTCCCAACTGCCAGCGCCCCCTGGAAGGCGGCTACCTGCTGGACGACATGGGCGGCAGCCACGAGGTGAGCCAGTGGGTGGAGGGGGCGCCGGAAAAGAGCTTCTGGGGAACGATGAAGCTCAAGGGGCGGCGAAAGCTCACCGTGTACGCGTGGCGGTGCCCCGGCTGCACGCAGGTGCGCCTGTTCGCGCCGGAGTAGCGGCCGGCGGGGATGCGGTGCTACGGAAGCGCCAGCAGGCCGCGGCACGGGGTGCCGCGGCCTGGACAAGGCCGGCGAGCCGCAGGATGCGGCGAACTACTCGGAGAGCGTGGTGACGTTCTCCGCGCGGGGCCCCTTGGGGTCCTGCACCAGGTCGAACTCCACCCGCGCCCCCCGGGCCAGCGTTCGGAAGCCCGTGGCGCCCTGGATGGCGGAGTGATGTACGAACACGTCCTTGCCGCCGCTGTCCGGCTTGATGAAGCCGAAACCCTTCTCGTCCATGAACCGTTCTACGGTTCCCGTCTCGCGTGCCATCGTTCCGATCCTCGCCCTGGTGAAGGTCCTGCACGGATACCGCATTCGTGAGCAAGTAACGTGCTCTCACGGCAAATCCGGACAGATCCGTCCATCAGAGGTGCCGTTTTCTCACTCCAGCCGCGCCGTGTAGCTGACCCCCCACGATAACCCGTCCGGGTGCTGCGCCGCCACCAGCACGGCAAGGCGCCGCAGGAGCACCAGGCGCACGCCGGCGTTCACGCGCCGGGCATCGTGCTCGGCCAGCAGCGCCAGCCACGGCCGCGGAGCCGCCGAAACGCCGCCGAACACGCCGGCGAACTGGCTTCCCCCGATCCGCAGCGACAGCGGGTTTCCCCCGTAGCCCAGGTGCACCCCGGTCCGTCCCAGCACCGTGCCGGAATCGACCTCCTTCGAAGCGACCACGTAGACGGCGTGGCGCAGGCGCGTCCCCACCAGGTCCTGGCCGCCCAGCACCACGGCCGGGCGGTGCACCGTCTCGTCCAGCAGCCGCACGCGCACGCTCACCATCCGGTCGCCCAGCGCCTGGGGACGCGGCGCGTCCAGCGCCCGGGTAAGGCGCAGGCCCACCTCCACGAACGGGAGAAAGCCCAGGCTAGCGGACTGGACCAGCGCCCGGCGGTCGGGGAACCGCGGGTTGTCGAACCCGCGGTCGATCACGTTCACGGCCAGCGTCAGCGTGCGGTCCGCCGGCATGGCGGCCGTGGGGATGGAGACCAGCCCGGTGGTGCCGGTGAGCGACTGCGCGCACAGCGCCTGTGCGCCCAGCAGGACCACCAGCGGCACCGCCGCCAGCAGCGGCACCGGGCGTGGCCCGCGGCGCCCGTGCGCGGAGGTCACGGGCCCCCGCCCTGGTCATGGCCTCCGATTCCCAGGCAGGCCTCCTCCGGGATCTCGTACTCGATCTCGACCCGCCGTTCGCTCTCGGCCTCCCCCGTGGTGGCGGAAACGGTGCCGGACTGCAGGCCACGCTGGTAGACGCCGAAGTTCTCCAACTCGTACTGCGTGTTCGGCTCCAGCCCCCCGAGCAAGGCGATCCCGTCCACCAGGGAGACGCCCCACAGCCAGCGCGACGCGTTTCGCCCGCGGAACCGCATCCAGCCCCAGGGACGCAGGAGCAGCTCGCCACAGATGACGCGAACCTCTATGGCGAGCCTGGCGACCGGCCACCGGGCCACCTTCAACTCGTTACGGTCGCGGCAGAGCTGGCTGGTCTCAAGAGTCCCTCCGACTCGTCCCGTGACGAGGTCCGTCGCTACGATGTGTACCCGGTTGGCAGACTCAAAGGGGGTCCGCGGCGCCCAGGTACCGACGTCCAGGACGCTATCCCTGATGTTCACCTGTAAAAAGGCGCCCGGGCGCTTCAACGTGAGGCGCCAATTCATCCCACGCGAGCCGCCGATGATGTAGATGGGCGCGCTGCTGCACGGGGGAATCCACCAATCGTCGTTGAAGGGGGACAGGTGGTTCGTGGGCACGGCCGTGGTGAAGTTCCCCGCCGCGTTCGGCCCGGCGAGGGTCGCCAGTCCCTCGTAGCGCCACCTGCCCGTCCGTGTCGCGTAGCTCCAGTACGGCACCACGTCCCCGTTCTTCACTGCCGCCCCGGTCTCCGGATTCACGGTGGCGGCGGGAACGTCCACCGACACCTGGATGGGTGTGGAGAAGGTCCGGGCCTCGCGGCCGGCCCCGTCGCGCACGGTGATCGAGGCGAACCCCGCGCTGGTGAACGCGCCTCCGGATGGCGAGCCCGCCGGCGGGTTTTCCACGCGTGGGCTGAAGCCGCCCGGAAAGGCGGCCAGCGACTCGTCGTTCTGGTTGTTGAAGTAGACGACCGTGGTCTGCAGCGCGCCGGAGAGCGGCGTTCCCGACCGGTCGCGCACCACGGTGCCTGCGGGGAGCGTCACAGAGGCGCGGCCGCCGGTGACGGCGTCCGGCGCGGTGGAGACCGTCACCGTGGCGGCCAGCACGCCGCCGGGCCCGGCCACCGCCGCGCCGCTGGTGCCCACCGCGGTACCCGGCGGCGGTGCGGCCAGCGACACCATGGCGATGATCTCCGGGTCGTTGCGCGCCGCCGTGTGCGTCATCCACTGGCTGGTCTCCACGTACCCGGCCGCGCTGGCCACCACCAGCAGCTCGGCCGGCGCCGCCTTGGTGGGCACTGCACCGGTCAGCCCCAGGGCCATGAACCCGCGGTCGGTGGTGAGCTCGGTGATCGGGTTGCCCGCCACGTCGATCACGCGCCGCGCGGCGGGGCCGGAGATCCCCAGCGTCACCTGCACGCCGTCGAGCGGCAGGCCGGTCCGGGCGTCGCTGGCCTCGACGGCGAAGAACGACGTGGCGTTGTCCACCACCACCGTGGTCAGGTCGTCGTGCCGGGTGGGGTCGTCGTCGCACGAACCCAGCAGCAGCGCGGCGCCGACCGTCCACAGGACCTTCCGCATCATCCGCACGGCTGCAACACCGTTTCTCATGATGTCCCTCGCATTGTTTGGGGGGGCCGCTGGTGCCGGTGCGCGACTGCCGCGCCCGTGCGCCCACAGGGATCACCAGCGGTCCGCCGCTCGGAGCGTGGTGCGGCGTGGCCCGCCGGCGCCCGCGGTCACGGCCCTCCCCCGCCCTGGTCGTGGGTACGCAGCCTGGCGCACAGGCGCCGATCCACCTCGAACTGGATTGTGACACGGGTGTCGCTCCCGTCCGCCCCGGTCGTCACCGTGGTCGTCCCGGAGAACTCCACGCCTGCGTAGACGCCGGCCGCGGTCACCTCGTAGCGCGTATCCGGCTCCAGCCCGCGGATCACGCCATTCCCGGCCCGGAGGTTTCCGCCCCACAGCCAGCCCTGGTCGCCCACTTTGCGGTAGCGCACCCAGCCCCACGGAAGCGCGATCACGTCGCCACAGCGGAGGCGCAGCGTCACGGTGATGGAAGGGGGCGGTGGTGCCTGGGGGGGTGGTGCACCGGGCAGGGTCACCGTCATCTGGTGTGGACCGGGGCACAGCCGGCGGGTCCGAAACAATCCCACCCGCATGCCCGTGCTCGGGTCTCGTGCCTCGATCTCTATCTCGACGTCTTCATTCGCCAGTGGCGCATACCCGATCTCGAGAACCAGGCTGTCGGTAGTCACCTCGTGGGCAATGCCGCTGCCTACCGCCCTGATATAGTACCACAATGTGCGTCTCCAATAGTTGCCGATGATGTGGACCTTCGGGTTGGGGACACATCCTTCGGCTCTCCAGTCGAGGTTCAGGAAGGTCAGGTGGTTCATGGCCACCGTCGCAGTGAAGTTCCCGGCCCCGTTGGGCCCGGCGAGGGTCGCCTGCCCTTCGTAGCGCCACTGGCCCGTCGCGGGTTCGTAGCTCCAGTAGGGCACCACGTCGCCGTTCTTCACCGGCACCCCGGTCTCCGGGTCCACGGTGCCGGACGGAACGTCCACCGACACCTGGATGGGTGCGGAGAAGTTTCGAGCCTCGCGGCCGGCCCCGTCGCGCACCGTGATCGCGGCATATCCCGCGCTGGTGAACACGCCTTCGGAGGGCGTGCCAGCCGGTGGGTTCTCCACGCGTACGGCGAAGCCGCCGGGGAAGGCGGTGAGCGACTCGAAGTTCTGGTTGTTGAAGTAGACGACCGTGGTCTGCAGCGGCCCGGAAAGGGGCGT
>DASTNU010000167.1:0-8512 GCA_035720605.1 Longimicrobium sp.
GGGACTTTACCTGCTCGCTTGTGACGGGCGCTGTTTGGGATTCAACGAAGGCGCGGATTGCTTGAGCCATCGTGGGCATGGTAGTACTCCGATAAAGTTGACGTTTGGGTAAGCTCTGCAGGCGCTATCATTCTCGCATACAGACCTCATCTCGCGCGCGCTACCGCACACTCTGCCGTACCACGTGGTACCCATCCCGCGCCAGCCGGTGCTCGGTGATCGCGCCGCCGCACCAGCGGATGCGCACCGTCACTTGCTCCGAGACTGCCGTACCCAACCCGAAGTGCAGGCGGGTGTCATGCTGGGAGGAGAAGCCGTTGGCGGCCTGCACCTCGCGTGATTGTGGGCGCTCGCCGGGGAGGAGCACGGTGGCGACGGAGCCGAAGGCCTCGCGGCCGCACGTCCGCCCATCCCCCACCAGGCGCAGGCCGATCCAGTGCGACTCGCCGGCCGCGGCGGAGGGGACGTTGCGCAGCAGCGTGGGGCCGGCGTGCTGGTTGGAGATCACCACGTCCTGGCGGCCGTCGCCGTCCATGTCGGCCACGGCCACGCCGCGCGAGTTGTCGCCGGCGGCCAGGCCCACCAGCGGCGCCACGTCCACGAACTGCGGCTTCGCCTCCGCGCCGCGGTTGAGGTAGACGCGGCGCTTCTCGTTGGGGTAGATGCAACGGCCGCGGATGTCGCCCCACATGTCGGCGTAGGTGTGTACCTCGCGCGAGGACTGCATCAGCTTGTGGTTCACGTACCAGTAGTCCGGGCAGCCGCCGTACCTGTCGTCCAGGCGGTCGTCCACCATCCCGTTGGCCTGCACGATGTCCGCCCAGCCGTCGTTGTTCAGGTCCGCCACCCCCGCGCCCCACCCGAAGCGGTCGTCGTTCAGCGCGCCGCGGCCCGTGGCCTCGTCGCGCAGGCGGGGGGTGCCGCGGGGGTCGGGGCCGCGGTTCATCCACAGCAGCGAGCCCTCCGCCTGCAGCTCCTGGTGCACGTTGCTCACGTACACGTCCGGCCAGCCGTTGCGGTCGAAGTCGGTGATGGACGAGTTCATTCCCTTGTACGTGTCCATCCCCACGTGGCCGAAAAGGCGCCCCGCCACGCGCCGGAATCCCCTCCCCTGCTGGTTGAGATAGAGGTCGTCGCGGCCGAAGTCGCTGGCCAGGTACAGGTCCGTCCACCCGTCGCCGTTCAGGTCGCCGGTGCCGATGGCGATGGTCCAGTGCGTCTCCGGCATCCCCATCGCGTCCACGTCCACCGCCTCGAAGCGGCCACCCACGTTGCGGAGCAGGACGTTGCGCCCGCCGTTCCGCGCGTCGTGCCAGCCGTCGTGCATGAAGGCGAACATCCGCCGGTCGCCATCGAACGCCGGCTGGGGGAGCTGGAAGATGTTGAGGCGCGTCGGCCGGTCGTATCCCGCCAGCCACGGGTTGAGCACGTTGCCGATCAGCAGGTCCGGCCGGCCGTCGCGATCGTAGTCCAGCACGTTGGCGGCGACGGAGATGGTGTACTCCGGCATCCCCGCCGCTGCGGAGACGTCCTCGAACTCCACCCGCCCCGTTTCCGCCAGCCGCGAGCGCAGCAGCCGCGTCCGCCCGAACGACATCGGCACCAGCAGGTCCAGCGCGCCGTCCTGGTCGTAGTCGAAGAACAGGCCGTAGGATGCGAAGCCGTGCCGCCGCGGCGCCCCGCCCAGCGAGTCCAGCGCGGGAACGGCGATGCGCTCGAAGCGGAAGCCGCCGCGGTTCAGGTAGAGCGCGGCGCGATCCTCACCGCGGGCCAGCGGACTGGTGACGAAGAGGTCCGGCAGCCCGTCGCCGTCCACGTCCCCCGCAGCCACGGAAGAGCCCACGGAAAGCAGCCACTTGGCGATGTGCCGCAGCCGCGGATCCACCAGGTCGTAGCTGCCGGGATCCATCGTCACCGCCAGCCCGCTCTGCGCCACCGGCACCTCGCGCAGCACGAAGCCCGCGTCGTCCAGCGCCACGCGGGGGTGGATGACGGTTGTGTACGCCGCCGTCCCGAGCATCGCCATCGACCCCAACACGCCAACCGTGCGCAGCGTCCGCCGATCGAACAGCGACGCGCGCAGGTGTGGGATCGCCCCCATCCTCCACATCTCCCGCAGGTGCAGGAACGCCCAGCGGCTGATGGCGATGCCGAACGCGGCGTAGAAGAAGGTGAAGACGCTCTCCCGCGTGTGCAGGTACAGGTCGACGACGGTGATCCCGAAGGCCAGCGCCACCTGCGCGCGCGGCGAGTCCGGCGACGTCTTCGGGTCGGTGAGCATGAAGAAGGTGAAGAGGAAGAACGGGGGCGTGGTCATCGTCCCCAGGAACAGCATCTCCGGCGGCAGGTGCGCGCGCATGATGTACGCGCGCAACGCCGTCTGCAGTGCGTAGAAGAGCAGGAAGGAGATGATCAGCCACCCGCGTCCCACGCGGAACACGAAGAGCGAGAGCGCCGCCGTCACCATGAACGCCGACATCGCGACGTGGCCGCCCCACTGGTACGCCGGCGCCGTGGTGATCAGCCCGCCGAAGAAGAGCAGCGTGGTCGCGACGGCCGCCAGGGAGGGGTTGATGGTGTGCCGCCCCCGGAACGTCAGCAGGTACTTGGAGCCGATGGTGATGGCCACCGGCAGCAGCAGGATGAAATGGTCGTGCGAGTAGTTGAGCAGCAGCGCCAGCGACAGCCCGCTGATGTACGCGCTGAGCGGGAACAGCCACTCGCGCCTGCGCAGGACGCGGTGCAGCAGCACGTCCAGCGCGCACGCGGCGCCCACGATCAGCAGGATCTGCCCGGGCGAGCGGTTGAAGCCCAGCCACGCCACGCCCATCACCGCGTACAGCGTCAGGATGGCGGCGAACGGCCAGCGCGGATCGCGGCGCGAGGGGATGGCGTCGCGCCAGCTCGCGGCACGCGGCTGCGGGGGCGCGGGGATGTGCGCGGGCGCTGGCGGCGGCGCGGCGACGGTCAGGGACGGAGGCGTCATTCGGGTCTAGGAGGATTTTGCAAAACTGCCCGGGTGCTTGTTTTCCTGAGGGAGGCGCCGCTCTGAACCGTCCGTTACGACGAATCCGGAGCGCCGACCGAAGGATCTAGCTTGCATGACCGAGGGGCTGGACCAATGCCCCGGAATCAGCCCCGCAGCAAGGCAGAGTAGATCCTTCGGTCGCGCGCAAAGGTTTGAGTTAGTTCAGGTTCCGCGTGTGCGCTCCCTCAGGAAAACAAACGCTCTTGTGTCACAAAGCCCGAGTTTGTTTTCATACCAGGGCCATCTCGAAGCCGGGACGGCCGGGGGCGAAGCACTCGGCGGGCGGCTCCACGCCGGGCGGGGTCACCACGAACAGGCGCGCGGGAAGGTCGGTGAACCGGAAGCCGCGGTACGCCGCGTCCAGCGGGTCGCCCTCGGGCGCGAAGCAGGAGAGGAGCACGTATCCGCCGCGGCGATGGTCGGCGTAGACGCGATCCAGCAGCGCGCGCAGCACCGCCGGATCGTCCGACGGCACCGCCACGTGCGTGGCGTACAGGTAGCGCAGCTCCTGCCCGGGATCGGGGAGGCGAGGAAAGCGCAGCAGCCGCGCGGCCAGGTCGTATCCCGTCTTCACGCGCCGCATCCCGCCGCGATACGCGGCGACCACGGTGCGCTTGACCGGCGCCGCGTCCCACACCGCCAGGCACCCCGCCAGCGCGCCGGCGCGGTCCTCCGCCAGGTAGAACGAATCGATCCGCAGCCCCGGCCACTCGCGCAGCCGGCGCCGCAGCTCCGTCTCCGGCATCGGCTGGCCGAAGGGGCGGCGACGCGCGTCCGCATCCAGGAACGCGGCGAGCGCGGGGATGTCCGCCTCCACCGCGCGGCGCACGCGGAAGGCGCCGCGGCGGGGCAGGCGCGGGATCGTCAGGTGCAGGTTGCGGATGCGGAAATCGCGCAGCGGCGTGTAGCGGGGCATCCCCCGCTGCCTGCGGTTCTGCGCGGTGAGCGCGCGCAGGGCACGCTCGTTGGAGGCGATCACCGCCGTCAGCGACGCCACGCACCCGCGCACTTCCATGGACGCCGCCAGCGTGGGGCCGTAGAGGCGATTGAGCAGGTGGCGCCCCTGCACCCGCGGCGACAGGCGCAGGTCTCCCAGGTAGCCCACGCGGCGGATCTCGCCGCCCAGGTAGCCGTCGCGGAAGACGGTGGACGCCATCGCCTCCACGCGGCCGTCCTCCTCCGCCACCCAGCACTCCCAGTCGTCCGACTGCAGCCGCAGCAGCGCGGCGAAGTCCGGGTCGCGGCGGATGGAAAGCGCCAGCTCCGCCTCCATCGGCACGCGCGCGAACAGCTCGCACATCGCCGCGCCGTCGGCGGGCGTGGCGCGGCGCAGATGGACCGCGGGGGCATCCACCGTCGCCATCGTCACATCCAGAACTCGATGCGGGTGGTGCGCGGTGGAGGCGGCGGATCGACCTCGCCGGCCGCCGCGTGGTCGCGCAGGGCCTCGATGGCGCGGTGGATCTCGTCCGCCGCCGTCCCGCTGAACCGCCGCGTGCCGAAGCGCCGCAGGTTGCCCGTCTGCACCTCCATGATCCGCACGTCCTGCTGGATGACCGTGCGCGTGTACGGCGGCAGCAGCCAGCGCGCGAGCGGGTTGAAGACGCCGAAGCGGAAGGTGATGGCGGTGTACACCATCGCCCTGTCCGGCGTGATGGGGGTGATCTGCGAGGTGATGACGAAGCCGCGGCGCTCGCCCCACATGTAGTCCACGCGGGTGACGTTGGGCATGAAGAAGCGGTCCGTGTGCGTCATCGGCCTGCCGTCGGGGTTCAGCAGCCACTTGCTGAAGCCGATGGAGTCGTCCGGCTGGAAGTACTCCACGTGCACGGCGTCGGACGTGCGCTCGATGGTCGCCTCGGCGCGCTTGACCTTGGCTGCCTTGCGGAACCAGCCGGAGTGCACGAACGCCGTGTGCGGCACGTCCATGAAGTTCTCCACCAGGTCCGTCACGTCCCCGTCGAAGGGCGTCAGCATCACGTACGACCGCCAGCCCTCCTCGCCCGCGTGGGGAAAGCGGAACGGCTCCTTCTCCCCCGCCCTTTCCGGCGTCCCCAGGTACACCCAGACGAACCCGTCCTGCTCGCGCACGGGAAAGCGCTCCAGCCGCCGCCCTTCCCTGGCTCGCTTCTCAGGACTTTCGGAGGGGATGATGACCAGCTCGCCCTCCGCGTTGTACGTCCACCCGTGGTACGGGCACCCGATGCACCCGTCGAACAGGTCGCCCTTGCTGAGCGCGGCGTTGCGGTGCAGGCACCGGTCGATGAGCGCCGTTGCCCGCCCGTCCGCGCCGCGGAAGAGGACGATCGGCTCTTCCATGATGGTGGATGCGAACGGCTTCTTCGCCGTCACCTGCTTCGAGAGCGCGGCGACGTACCAGTTCTCGTGCAGCGTCCCGCTGCGAAAGCGCATGATCGGGCGCGACTCCGGCGCGTCCGTCGGGCGGTCGCCGGTGCAGCCGGCGATGGCGGGGACGGGGACGGGGATGGTGGTGGAGGTCTGGGACTGCATGGGAAATCCTGCTCGCACGTAGGTTGACTTCAAGGGGGATGGGAAGATTGCGCTGGCAGCAGCCCGCCCCCTCTCCCCGGCCCCTCTCCCCCGCTTCGCGGGAGAAAGGGGAGAACTGCAACAGCGTCGCGCTTCGCGCGGACCCCTCACCCCCGACCCCTCTCCCGCAAACTGCGCGGGAGAGGGGAGTGGATTCGTCGTGGTAGGGGGGCGCCCGGCGCACGAGCCAGATCCCACCGCGCACGGAACCGCAGTCTACACCCCCTCCCGCGCAGTTTGCGGGAGGGGGTGGACGAGCCTGGGCGAGGCCGGGGGCGGGCCCAGCCGGGTGAGGGCCCGCATCACCATCGCCAGGCGCGCGTAGGCGGCGCCGTCCACCGTCGCGGTCAGCAGGTTGATGAGACGAAAGTGCGGCTCGTCGGAGGCGAAGTAGATGCCGTCCTGCCCCTGCGTCTTTCCCGCGACGGCGCGGTGAAAGAGCGAGGCGAACACCATCTCCGCCACCAGCGCCGCGCGCAGGTCGTCCAGGTGCCGCCGGGCGACCGCATCCACGCCCCCGCCCCGCGGCGAGCGGCGCAGCAGCGCGGTGATCAGCGCGAAGTCGAACAGGTCGTGGCCCACGCCGTACGCGCACCGCCATGAGTGGGTGCGGTAGAGCATCCACATCTCCACCGCGCCACGCGTGGTGAAGCTCAGCAGGTGCGCCGTCAGCGCCGCGCGGCTCCCCGGCGACAGCCCTTGCCGGCGCAGCAGCACGGCGGGGATCACGAACCACGAGACGAGCGTGTAGTTGAGCCACAGCGTCTTGGGCATCGACATCGGCCCGCCGACGCGCTCGCCGCGGTTCTGCTTGCGCGCGAACGCCAGCACCGCCGCCGTCACGCCGCCCGCTACCAGCAGCCAGAGCGGAACCCTGCGGAGTGCGCTCACTCGGTCAATACACCGCAACTAGGTGCCATCCTCACCCTCGCCACGTTCACGTCGTGCCGCCCGCGCAGCGAATTCCTCATAAGACATTTGTCCTTCTCCATAAGCTCGGAGCAGATCTCTGTAGACTTCGAACCTCTCCCGTGCTTCAGGCAGCAGATTGGGCAGGTGTTCGGTGACGAATTTCCGCAACCGATTGTCAGGGGCATTTCCGACGCGGATATCGTGATAACCAAGTAGGTCCTTTCTTGCCGCCAGGGCTGCTAGTTCGCGCTCACTCTCAGGGTACAACTGATTATACTGCTGGTGAAGAATGACTCCGCAGCGGTGAAGGACTGAGTACGTGCTGTACGCGTACCGCCGCGCAATCAGCACCGGAACTGCATTGATCGCGCACGCTTTTCTGAGAAGGTCGCGTACTTCCTGTCGATCGGGGTAGATCCACTCCCGGAGGTTCTTCACCTCGATGGCTGCGGCACCAGCCTCTGCATGCAGCAGGAGGAAATCCAGGCGAAGATCACCGGGCAAAGAGCGTCCGCTAAGCGTCGGAGGAGGATCTTCTTTGGAGTACAGGGTGTCATCCCCGTGTTCATCAAGATCGCGGAACGCCCCGAGAAAATGGTGAGGCTGGTCCTGCAAAGCCTTGAAAACAGCTATCTCCAGCGTTTGGCCAACGCGCAGCGTAACCGATTTCCGAGATGTCCGGTCGAAGACCTGACCTTGCACATCTACTCTCTGGACCACGTGTGAATGAGGCGTTGAGCTAAGATGGTACCAGCGTACATTGTTGCGTCGGTAGACAGAGATAAGCGCTTCTCTAGCGAGTTCGTTGCGTGCAACTGTTAATACGTGGGGATCAACGCGCTGGTTATTTGGCCCGGCGTCGGAGATTTTTTGCTCGAGCGTCCGCATCAGGGCCGCCCCGTGCGAACCAAGCACGCGGATCAGACGCTTCCGTGCGATCTCAGCATGTTCTGCCACCCCACCACCCCCGCGCCCCAGTATTTATATAGATTTAGTAGTATTTGCCCCTATCCTGCATCAGGTTTCCCACCCCGAACAAAAGCCGAATATCTCTGTCGGCTCAAGTTGTGAGCCTACATCACTCGGCCGGGGGCCAGCAGAATACCGGCGCACGGTGTCCACATCAAGACCAGCAAAGTTCGTCCGTAAACGCCCGCGCCCACTCCGTTCCCGCATCCAGCGCCGGCGGCTTGATGGAGCCCGCCCTCTGCCCCCGCGCCGTGCAGACGCGCTCGTACACGCGCTCGCCGTCCACGACCGCCACTCCATCCACCGCGCCCAGCTGCCCCAGCGCCCGGCAGAGCGCGTAGTGGTGCGCGCCCAGCAGCGTCCGCTCCATCGCAGCGGCGAGAGTGCGGGCGTCATCCTCCGGCACTTCCACGTACAGGCGGTAGCGCGGTGGATCCTCCCACGACGGCGCCAGCAGGGCGAAGGAGGGATGGATGCCGGTCTCCGCCGCGGCGCGCGCTAGGACGTGCTCCACCAGCTCCGGCGTCAGCTTCTCCCCCGCCAGGTCGCTCGCCCGGTCGGCGCGGCCGATGAAGCGCAGCGTGGGCGTGCGCTCCAGCCGCCCCTCCACCCGCACGCGGTCCTTCAATCGATAGCGACACAGGCCGCCGCCCGTCGTCAGCACCGCCTCGTAGGTGGCGCCGGGCGCCAGCTCGTGCACGCCGAGCGCGCGGTCGTCGCCGTCCGGCACCCACTCCAGGTAGTGCGAGGTGACCGCCGCCACCGGCGCCTCCGCGCGAAAGAGGGGGATGGAGACCACGCCCTCCGTCGCCAGCAGCCCCTTCGGCTGCACCTCCACGCGGGGAAAGCGGCGCCGCATTCCTTCCAGCGCCCGCGCGGCATGGCCGTCCGCCCAGCAGGAGACGAGCGCCAGCCGCGGCCACACCTCGCCCAGGTCGCGCGGCGCGCACCGGCCGAAGCGGCGCCGCAACCGCGCCGCCAGCTCCGGGCGCGCGGGGAGCGCACGCTCCAGCTCGCTCCGCAGCGCCGGATCGAGCGCGGCGGAGAGGCGGC
>DASTNU010000168.1:0-4658 GCA_035720605.1 Longimicrobium sp.
TGCGCTCGCTGGTGCTGGCGCCGCTTTCGTATGGACGGAACCCGCTGGGGCTGCTGGAGATCGGCCACCACCGGGCCAACGTGTACGGCCCGGCGGAGGCGCGGCTGATCGAGCGCTTTGCCCGGCAGCTGGCGCTGGCGCTGCAGCTGGACGGGCTGGTGCGGCCCATGACGCAGAGCGCGCGCGAGATCGACGCGCAGCTGCGGGCGCTGGGCGGGCGGCTGAGCACCCTGCGCGAGAGCGGGCAGGGGGTGGCGGCGCACGCGGCGGAGATCCGCGGCCGCGCGGCGGACCAGAGCCGGCGCACGGCGTTCGGCCTGGCGGTGACGGAGGAGCTGGCCGGCGCGGCGGCGGAGATGTCGGCGGACGCGGCGCGGACGGCGGACGCCAGCCGCGACACGCGCCTGCTGGCGGAGGAGAACCGCGGCGCCATCGCCGAGGCCATCGGCCGGCTGGTGGAGCTGCGCGACTTCGTGGACGCCGAGGCGCGGGCGCTGCACGAGCTGTCGGCCGCCTCGGGGCAGATCGCCACGGTGGTGGAGACGATCCGCTCCATCGCGGACCAGACCAACCTGCTGGCGCTGAACGCGGCCATCGAGGCGGCGCGGGCGGGGGAGCAGGGGCGCGGCTTCGCGGTGGTGGCGGACGAGGTGCGCAAGCTGGCGGACCGCAGCGGGAGCGCGGCGGTGCGGGCGCGGGAGATGGTGGACGCGGTGCGCGGCCAGATGGCGGCGGCACTGGGGCGGATGGAGCAGGGCTCCGCGCGGCTGGCGGGCGTGGGCGAGCTGTCGCGGACGGCGCTGGACTCCATCGAGCGCATCGTCGGCGCCGCCAGCGGGGCGGAGGAGCTGACGACGCGCATTGCGGGGCGCGCGGGCGAGCAGCAGGCGCGCGTGGGCGGGCTGCGCGACGAGATCGCGGCGGTGGCGGAGACGGCGGAGGCCAACGGCGAGGCGGTGGGCGCCGTCGCGGAGTCGGCCGCGCAGCAGGCGGAGACGCTGCGCGAGATCGAGCGCGCCGCCGCCGCCCTGCGCGAGGTCTCCGAGCGCCTGACCGTCTACATCGCCCGCCTGAACGAGGTCACGGATTCCGAGGCCGCGCTCGAGGACCTCTGATCCATCCGGCCTGAGGGGGTGTCGCTAAACCCGGAGACTGCGAAGCAGCGTTGTCTTCCTTCTGAGGGAGCGCACACGGGTGACCTGAAGTAATGCAACCGCTTGCGCGCGACCCGAAGGATCTTCTCTCCGCCAGCGAGGGGCAGGCTCGACGGTAGAGATTCAGCCCCCACGATTCTGCCGGCAAGATCCTTCGGTCGGCGCCAAGGCACCGTGCGTGCTGAAGTTACACGCGGCGCCTCCCTCAGGAAGACGATCGCCGGCACGCGGTTCAGCAACACCTCGTTGAGAAAAAGCAGTCTCAGGCGGAGACGCGGAGGGCGTGGAGAGGATGCGGAGACGGGCCTGGTCTTCATCTGGATCCTCCGCGGCTCTCTCACCTCCTCGTGCTCCGCGCGAACCCGCAGCGAAGGCCCGCTCGTCGCGCGCGACGGGTGGAACCGTTAGACTGTCGCCGTGGCCGGGCGCTCCGCCGGCCGCGGCGGCATCCTCATCCATCCAGGTTCATGCCCTACGAGTCGCTTCCGGTGGTCCGGTCCGTCCGGCAGGTGCTGCAGGCGGCCTCGTCCAGCGACGAGGCCATCACCGGCGTGCTGGAGGCCATCGGCGACAGCATGGGGTGGCTGGTGGGCGCGTTCTGGGCGTCGGAGTCCGACGACGGCACGCTGGTGGCCCGGTGCGTGTGGGCCGCCCGCATCCACAAGGGCACCAGCTTCGCAACCGAGACGCGGCAGATGCGGCTGCCCCACGGCGAGGGGCTGCCGGGACAGGTGTGGACCACCGGCGAGACGCTGTGGATCGAGGACGTGGATCAGGACGAGAACTTTCCGCGCGGCACCGCCGCGCGCACGGACGGCCTGCACGCCGCCGTGGCGTTCCCGGTGCGCGACGCCGACCGCGTGCTGGGGGTGCTGGAGTTCTTTACCGACCTGCTGCGCGCCCCCGTGCAGACGCTGCTCCCCGTCTTCGACCAGATCGGCGCCGACGTGGGCCAGTTCGTCGCCGCGGCGACCGCGGGGCGCGATCCGTCCGGGATCTTCGCGGCGCCTCCCGAGGCGGAGGGGGAAGACGCGACGGAAGACGAGTAGCGGTGCTCTCCGTCTTCCGCACACAGAAGCGGGGGGGGACTGGTATGATCATGAGAAGCGCCGCCCCCCGCGGGACGGCGCTTTGCTTCGTCCTACTAGAAGCGGACATAATTCGTCAGCAACTGTCAGGCCGAGGTGCCCGTCGCTGCCGCCCGGGGAACGGAGACCTGCAGCTCCCCGCGGCGGCCGGCGTTGACAGCCGTGGCGGGGCGGAGATAACTTCCGCCATGGAACGACGAAACACGCCACGCACGACCCAGATGCCCGCCGACCTCCTCCCCCGCCCGGGAGCCGAGGGACGGCGGGCTCGCCGCATTCAGGAGGCCCGATGAACCGTCCCGACGCGCCGGCGCCCCGCTTCGTGGGCGAGGGGCTGACCTTCGACGACGTGCTGCTGGTGCCCCGCCGCTCGGCGGTGCTCCCCGCGCAGACGGAGCTGCGCACCCGCCTCACCCGCCACATCGAGCTGGCCATCCCGCTCGTCTCGGCGGCCATGGACACGGTCACCGAGAGCCGCATGGCCATCAGCATGGCGCGCGAGGGCGGCATCGGCATCATCCACAAGAACATGAGCATCGACGCGCAGGCCCGGGAGGTGGACCGGGTCAAGCGGTCGGAGAGCGGCATCATCCGCGACCCCGTCACCATCCGCCCGGACCAGACGCTGGGCGAGGTGCTGCGGGAGATGGAGCGCTCGGCGGTGAGCGGCATTCCCGTGGTGGAGGACGGCGGGCGGCTGGTGGGGATCATCACCAACCGCGACATGCAGTTCGAGACGGACCGCTCGCGCCCCGTCTTCGAGGTGATGACGCCCGGCGACCGCCTGGTGACGGCGCCGGTGGGCACCTCGCTGGACGAGGCGCGCGAGCGGCTGCACGCCCACCGCATCGAGAAGCTCCCCGTGGTCGACGAGGGCGGCGTCCTGCGCGGGCTGATCACGGTCAAGGACATCCGCAAGCGCCAGCAGTTCCCCAACGCCTGCAAGGACGAGCGCGGCCGCCTGCGGGTGGGCGCGGCGATCGGCGCTTCGCCCCAGGACGTGGACCGGGCGCGGGCGCTGGTGGAGGCCGGGGTGGACGTGCTGGTGGTCGACACGGCGCACGGGCACTCCGAGGGGGTGCTGGACGCGGTGGCGCGCATCCGCGAAGCGTTCCCCGACACGCAGGTCATCGGCGGCAACATCGCCACGCGCGAGGCGGCGGCGGCGCTGGTGGAGCGCGGGGTGGACGCGGTGAAGGTGGGGGTGGGTCCCGGCTCCATCTGCACCACCCGCGTGGTCGCCGGCATCGGCGTGCCGCAGCTGACGGCGGTGATGGACGCGGTGGAGGGCGCGGCGGGGGAGGTGCCGGTGATCGCGGACGGCGGGATCAAGTACTCCGGCGACATCGTGAAGGCGCTGGCCGCCGGCGCGCACTCGGTGATGATGGGGTCGATGCTGGCGGGGACGGAGGAGAGCCCGGGCGAGGCGTTCCTGCTGGAGGGCCGCCGCTTCAAGATCGTGCGGGGGATGGGGTCGCTGGGCGCGATGAGCGAGGGGTCGGCGGACCGCTACTTCCAGGAGGGGGGCGACGCGCGCAAGTTCGTGCCGGAGGGGATCGAGGGACGGGTGCCGTACAAGGGCCCCGCGTCGGACACCATCTACCAGCTGACGGGCGGGCTGCGCAGCGGGATGGGGTACCTGGGGTGCCCGGACCTGGAGGCGCTGCGCCGCGAGCCGCAGTTCATGCGCATCACCGGCGCCGGCCTGCGCGAGAGCCATCCGCACGACGTGACGATCACCCGCGAGGCGCCGAATTACAGCGTGACGGGGTGAGGGGGTGAAGGGGTGAAGGGGTGAAGGGGTGAAGGGGTGAAGGGGTGAAGGGGTGAAGGGGGTGACAAGGTGACAGGGTGACCCGTTTCCTCCGGACTCGATCGGCTCGCCCCGCCACGGGTTGAAACCCGTGGCTGGAACGGCCAGAAGCCCCGTCTTTGCTCGTTCCTCGCAAAACGGGGCTTCAACCGCTCGCGCGGGCTGATTCCGCACTCCATCGTCGGACATCGCGTGTCGTCGAAGCCCCGCCGGGCGAGCTTTGCGAGCCCTGGGCGGGGCTTCTGGCATTCATAGCCACGGGTTTCAACCCGTGGTGGGCCGGGTCGGCGCGAATCCGGCCAACCCACCCCGGCGTCCCCCGCCCCCATCCCCCCGTCACCCATCCCCCGTCACCGTGTCACCTTGTCACCGTGTCACCTTGTCACCCTCACCCCCTTGCCGCCCCCGACCCGCAAACTCTACTCTTCACCCCGGATGGCCACAGGACGCCGACCGACCGACCCGACCCCGACCCGACAGAATGCCCCGCATCCCGCTGCTGCACCTGGCCCACGCCCGCTCCGGCGACAAGGGCGACACCGCGAACGTGGGCGTCATCGCCCTGCGCCCCGAGTTCTACCCGGTCCTGGTGGAGCAGCTCAC
>DASTNU010000169.1:0-3697 GCA_035720605.1 Longimicrobium sp.
AGCGTCTGCGCCGAGCCCGCCTGCGTCCCGAGCGTCCACTGCGTCGCGGCCCGCCCGTCGGCGTCCGTGGTCACCGTAGCATCGGAGACGGTGCCGCCTCCCGCGGTGACCACGAAGTTGACGGCCGCGCCGGGGACGGGGCGGCCGCGGTCGTCCACGACGCGCACCAGGACGGGCTGGCTCAACGGCTGGCCCGCCGTGCCCTGCTGGGCGTTGCCGCTCACCACGTTCACCGCCGCGGGAACGCGGTCCTCGGGATCGGTGCCGCCGTTCTCGCACCCGGCGAGTCCCGCCGCCACCGCGGCCAGGAGCAGGAAAACGAAGCGATGGACGCGCATCATGGATACTCCAGGGAGGATCGATCCCGCCTGCGTGGCGGGGGAAGGCGATGGAGAGCGGCGGCCCGTCCGGTCCGGGTAAACGAATGCCGCTGCCACTTCCTGACGGCGCAGCCCCGCGGCCGTCACCCGCGGCGAACGCCGCGCGTGGGCCCGCGTTCGTCCCGCGTCAGGCTCTCCAAACATACGGTTTTCGCGGGCGCCGGGGAACGAGCATGCTTGGCGCCGGAACGTTCGCCCGCGCGCGCCGGCGGCCGCCGGGATCTGCGGGGCGGGCGCCCTCGCCCGCGGCGGGCCGGTGGATCGGGAGGCGACGAAAAACGTTCGAACGCACGTCCGCTCGCTTGACAAAGGCCAGGCGCGGCGGGCACTTTCACCCGATGAATCCGGACACGCTCGCCGCTCCCGCCGACGACCTGCTGGAGCGTTTCACGGCCGGGCAGCGCACCGCGCTGGCCCGCGCCATCTCCATCGTCGAAGACGGGCGCCCGGGCTTCGAGCGCATCCTGCACCAGCTCCACCCGCGGATGGGACGCGCCCACCGCGTGGGCGTCACCGGGCCGCCGGGCGCGGGCAAGTCCACGCTCACCAGCAAGCTGGCGCTGGAGTTCCGCAGGGCGGACGAGCGCATCGGCATCGTCGCCGTCGATCCCTCCTCTCCGTTCACCGGCGGGGCGCTGCTGGGCGACCGCATCCGGATGAACAACATCTCCACCGACCCGGGGATCTTCATCCGCTCCATGGCCACCCGCGGCCACCTGGGCGGCCTGGCGACGACGACCAAGGAGGTGGCGGACCTGCTGGACGCCTTCGGCTACGACCGCGTGGTGCTGGAGACCGTGGGCGTGGGACAGAGCGAGCTGGAGATCGCGGGGACGGCCGACACCTCCGTCGTCGTCCTGGTCCCCGAGTCGGGCGATTCGATCCAGGCGATGAAGGCGGGGCTGATGGAGGTGGCGGACGTGTTCGTCATCAACAAGGCCGACCGTCCCGGCGCCGACCGCCTGGCGCAGGAGATCGAGGTGATGCTGCACATGCGCCTGGGCGAGCTGCCGCGGAACGCCGGCCACCACGGCGTCTCGCTGAAGTCCGTGCAGAAGGCCGCGCGCGAGGGGGTGAAGGCGCGGGCCGACGAGTCAGGCGGCTGGGCCATCCCCGTCCTCAAGACGGTGGCGCAGAGCGGCGAGGGGCTGGACGAGCTGGCCCGAACGCTGGACCGCCATCGGGTGTACCTGCACGACTCCGGCGAGCTGAGCCGGCGTCGGCAGGCGCGGCTGGCGGAGCGGGTGCGCGCCGTGGTGGAGCGCCGGTTGCAGCGGCTGGCGTGGCGGATGGGGCCGGGGGAGGAGATCCTGTCGGAAGCGCTGCCGGCGCTGGAGTCCGGCGAGCTGTCGCCGTACGCGGTGGCGGAGCGGATCGTGACGGAGCTTGGGGTACACCCCCGTTGACCTGGGATAGAACGATGAGCGTCGTCGAGCACAACGTGCCCTCCGCGGAGCTGCTGGAGCGCATCCGCGAAAAGGAGAAGGAGCTGGAGAGCCTGCGCGCCGGGCTTGCCGCCTGGGAGGGCGCGTTCGAGCGCACGGGCCAGCGCGACGTGGGCTTCACCTCCGTCTCCGGCGCCGCGGTGGAGCCGCTCTACACCCCGCTGGACCGCCCGGTGGCCGCGCCCGAGGAGGCCGCGTACTACAACGAGCGCATCGGCATGCCCGGCGAGTTCCCGTTCACGCGGGGGCCGTACGGGACGATGTACCGCACGCGGCTGTGGACCATGCGCCAGTTCGCCGGCTTCGGCACGGCGGAGGAGACCAACACGCGCTACCACTTCCTGCTGGGCCGCGGGCAGACGGGGCTTTCCGTCGCCTTCGACTTTCCCACGCTGATGGGCTACGACAGCGACCACCCGCGCTCGCTGGGCGAGGTGGGCAAGTGCGGCGTGGCCATCAGCTCGCTGGACGACATGGAGACGCTGTTCGACGGCATTCCGCTCGACCAGGTCAGCGTCTCCATGACCATCAACGGACCCGCGATCATCCTCTTCTGCTTCTACATGGTCGCGGCGGAAAAGCAGGGCGTGCCCTTCCACAAGCTGCGCGGCACCGTACAGAACGACATCCTCAAGGAGTACCAGGCGCAGCACGCCTGGGTCTTTCCGCCGGAGCCGGCGCTGCGGCTCATCGAGGACATGTTCGAGTGGGCGTCGAAGGAAGCTCCCAAGTACAACCCGATCTCGATCTCCGGATACCACATCCGCGAGGCGGGATCGACCGCGGTGCAGGAGCTGGCGTACACGCTCCGGAACGGGCTGGAGTACGTGCGGCGGGGGGTGGAGCGGGGGCTGGACGTGGACGACTTCGCGCCGCGCCTGTCGTTCTTCTGGGACGTGCACAACGACTTCTTCGAGGAGATCGCCAAGTTCCGCGCCGCGCGCCGCATCTGGGCGCGCCACCTTCGCGACGACTTCGGATCGAAGAACCCGGAGAGCTGGCGGCTGCGCACGCACGCGCAGACGGCGGGGGTCACGCTGACGGCGCAGCAGCCGGAGAACAACATCGTCCGGGTGGCCTACCAGGCGCTGGCCGCGGTGCTGGGCGGCACGCAGAGCCTGCACACCAACTCCATGGACGAGACGCTGGCGCTGCCGACGGAGAAGGCGGTGCAGATCGCCCTGCGCACGCAGCAGGTGCTGGCGTACGAGACGGGGGTCCCCAACACCATCGACCCGCTGGCGGGCTCGTACTACGTGGAGGCGCTCACCGACCAGATGGAGGCCGAGGCCGAGACGATCTTCGCGGAGATCGAGGCCATGGGCGGCGTGGTGCCGGGGATCGAGAAGGGCTACTTCCAGCGCGAGATCGCCCGCAGCGCCATGCGGCAGCAGCTGGAGATCGAGCGCGGCGAGCGCACCATCGTGGGCGTGAACGAGTTCACGGTGGAAGGCGAGGAGCTGGAGATCCCGCTGCTCAAGATCACCGAAGAGGCGGAGCGGCGGCAGCGGGAGCGGATGGCCGCCATGCGCGCCCGCCGCGACCAGGCGCAGGTGGACGCCGCGCTGGAGCGCCTGAAGCAGGCCGCCCGTACGGACGAGAACGTGATCCCGTCCATGCTGGACGCCGTGCGCGCCTACGCCACGCTGTACGAGATCCGCTACGCGATGGAAGAGGTCTTCGGCGCCTACCAGGAGCCGGTGTTCTTCTGAGGCGAGACGGATGAGACTGATGCGGGCCCGGAGGAGCGATCCTCCGGGCCCGCCGTCGTTTGGGGGCCCCTCACCCGGCGGCCTGAGAGCCGCCACCCTCTCCCACAAACCGCGTGGGAGAGGGAGCTGAAGATCAGGGGCGCGCTCCGGACGTCATCTC
>DASTNU010000170.1:0-2847 GCA_035720605.1 Longimicrobium sp.
GGCTCCGCGGATGCGAGACCGGACACATTGGCGCCGGTCGGGAACGCGGACAAGAAAACGTTTGATTCCGGGCGAAAACGGGGGCCGTCCGGCGCGCGCCACCGGCAGCCCCGGGGCCCCGTCCCTCGCCCGTCCGGGAAAGCCGGAAGCCCCGGCCCGCGCCGCTCTCGCGTCGCCAGCCGGGGCTTCACCTGCTCAGGGGCGACCTCCAGGCGACGTCACCCGGCGCGTGGCGGGGGCCGTGTCCGTGAGGGCGGACAGCCGCGGTCGTCGCGGCGCCCTCAGTCGCTGGCCGCGGGCCGCGCGGCCCCGCCCGCCACCGCCTCCTTTACCTTTCTCGCCAGCCCCGCGCCGAAGCCGGGGAGCGCGGCGATCTCCGCCTCGGAGGCGGCCGCCACGCCGCGCAGCGAGCCGAAGCGCGCCAGCAGCGCCTTCTGCCGCGAGGGGCCCACCCCGGGGATGGTCGCCAGCTCCGAGCGGATCGTCCGCTTCGTGCGCAGCTTGCGGTTGTAGGTGACGGCGAAGCGGTGCGCCTCGTCGCGCAGGCGCTGCAGCATGCGCAGGGCGTGGCTGCGCCGCGGCAGGCGGATGCTCACCGGCCGGCCGGGAAGGAAGATCTCCTCCTCCTTCTTGGCCAGGCCGATCACCGCCTGCTGGGGGAAGTCCAGCCCCTCCAGCGCCTTGAGCGCCGCCCCCAGCTGCCCCTTGCCGCCGTCGATCACCGCCAGGTCCGGCAGCGGCTTCCCCTCCTCCACCCGCCGGCCGAACCAGCGCGTCACCGCCTCGTGCATCGACGCGAAGTCGTCGTTCCCCCACTCGCCGCGGATCTTCATCTTGCGGTACTCGCCCTTGGCGGGCTCGCCGTTCTCGAAGAACACCGCGGACGCGACCACCTCCGTCCCCTGCGTGTGCGAGATGTCGAAGCACACCATGGTGCGCGGCACCATCGGCAGCTCCAGCACCTCCTGCAGCTCGTACAGCGCGTCGGGGGCCCGCTCCGCGGCGGCGTTCCCCATCAGCTTGCGCTCTTCCAGCAGGTGGCGCGCGTTCTGGTCCGCCAGGGCCACCAGCTGCACCTTCTCGCCCCGCAGGGGCACGTGAAGGCGCACGGCGCGGCGGGCCTGCCCGCGCAGCAGCTCCTCCAGCACGGCGCGGTCCGCGAAGTCCATCCCGAAGAAGACCTCCGGCGGCATGCCGTCCGGGTCGCGCGACAGGCGGTCCGCATAGACGCGGATGGCGAAGGCGGAGAGTGCCTCCTCGTCCCCCTCGTCCTGCAGGTTGCCCAGGAACTGCGCCTCGCGCCCCAGCAGCTTGCCCTCGCGGATCTGCAGCACCACGCCGCACGCGTCCGCCCCGTCGCGCGCGAAGCCGACCACGTCGCGGTCGCTGCCGGAGACGTCCACGATCTGCTGCCGCTGCTCCAGCGACTCCAGCTGGCGGATGGAGTCGCGCAGCTCGCCGGCGCGCTCGAAGTTCATCTCCTCCGCCGCCTTCTGCATCTCCGCCTTCAGCCGCCGCGCCACCAGCCGCGTGTGCCCGCCCAGCACCTGCGTGATCTCGTCGACCATCGACCGGTACTCGGCCTCCGTCTGGAACGCCACGCACGGCGCCTTGCAGCGGCCGATGTGGTAGTCCAGGCAGGGCCGCGCAGGCGCCTCCTTCGGCAGGTTGTAGTGGCAGGAGCGCACCGTGTAGAGCTTCTTCACCAGCTCCAGCGACTGCCGCATCCGCCGCACGTCGGTGTACGGTCCGAAGTAGCGGCTGCCGTCCTTGCGCAGCGTGCGGGTGACGAAGACGCGGGGGAACGGCTCGTCGGTGACCTTGATGTACGGGTACGTCTTGTCGTCGCGCAGGTTGATGTTGAAGCGGGGGCGGTTCTCCTTGATGAGGTTGTTCTCCAGGATCAGCGCCTCGGCCTCGCTGCGCACCACGATGGTGTCCACGTCCACCACCCGCCGCACCATCTCGCGCGTCTTGATGCCGTGCTGCGCCCCGCCCTGGAAGTACGAGCGCACTCGCGAGCGCAGGTTGTTCGCCTTGCCCACGTAGATGATGACGCCCTCGGCGTCCTTCATCAGGTACACGCCGGGGCGGGTGGTGATGGTGCGGAGCCTGGCTTCCAGCGTGGACACGTCTGCGGACATCGAGCGGCTGCAGGTGCGAAACGGCGGTCGGATTTCAGGAGGGATGATACACCGGACGCGCCGTTCCGGTCACCCGTGGGAAGCGTTGGTCCGGCCGCTGGCGGACGGGTGCGGATCGGCGGATGCGGCAGCCTGGCGCACGATCGCCTCCACGTCCACGCCGCGCATCGCCTGCACCGCCGCCTCCCACCGTCCCTCCGCGCACAGCCCGCGGATCCCCGCATCCTCGTACGCGGATTCCGCCGCGTCGATCAGCGCGCGGCGGACGGCTTCGGTGATGGCGGGATCGGCATTGCGGTTCATCGACGTTCCATGTGACCAGGCGACTTCGCCCCGGGGCGATTGGAATCGCGGCTGCAACGGCACAAAGTCCGCCTGCGCGGACTACGAATCCGCGGGCGGTGACCCGCATTCCCACACGGCACCTGCGACGGTGGCGGGTCAATCCGCGCAGGCGGATTTCGTGAATTTCCAGCCGCGATTTCAATCGCCCGACGTGATGCCCGGCCGGCTCCCCTCCGTCCGGGCCGCCTTCGCCCCGGGCGATTGAAATCGCGGCTGCAACGGCACAAAGTCCGCCTGCGCGGACTGCGAATCCGCGGGCGGTGATCCGCATTCCCACACGGCACCTGCGACGGCGACGGACCAATCCGCGCAGGCGGATTTCGTGAATTTCCAGCCGCGATTTCAATCGCCCGACGTG
>DASTNU010000171.1:0-2191 GCA_035720605.1 Longimicrobium sp.
CTGCCGCGCTCGTGGCCGAACAGCTCTGAGTCGATGAGCCCCGGCGGAATGGCGCCGCAGTTCACGCGCACCACCGGCCCGCTGGCCCGCGGCGAGCGGCGGTGGAGCTCGCGCGCCACGACCTCCTTTCCCGTCCCCGTCTCTCCCAGCAGCAGCACGGGCACGTCCGTCCCCGCCACCTGCGCCACCCGGTCCACGACGGCGCGCAGCCCGGCGTCCGCGCCCACGATGGCCTCCGCGATCTCCTGCCGCCCCAGGCGCGAGAGGAGCGCGCGGTTCTCCGCCTCCGCCGCCTCGCGCAGCCGCGCCAGCTCGTGCAGCTGGATGCTGCTGCGCAGCGCGGACGAGACCGGCTCCAGCAGCTGCGCGAAGGTCTCCGCGTGCGCCGCGCGAAACGAAGGGCCCAGCGCCACCAGCACGCCGACCACCCGCTCGCCGTCCAGCAGCGCCCCGGCCAGCACCTCGCCCCGCGCCCCTCCGGGGGCGACGAGGCCGGCCAGGCCCCGCGGCGCGCCGCGGAGGACGCTTCCGCCACGCCCCCACGCCACCAGCGCCTCCAGCTGCGCCGACGACAGCTCCGTCCGCACGCCGGCGGGCGGCACCGCGCCTGGCGCGCCCGCCGCCACCGTCTCCAGCCGCAGCCGTTCCGCGTCCAGGCGGCGGATGAGCAGCACCCGCAGCGGCATCTCTTCCGCCAGCCGCGCCGCGAGCCGCTCCGCCGTCTCGTCCAGCTCCGCGTGCCGTCCCGCCTCGCGCCACACGTCCAGCAGCAGCATCCCTCAACCTCCCATCGAATATCACGGGAACGCCGTCGATCCGTGAAATATGCAGGCACATACCCGCAAATGTCACGGGGCAGCGTTCGGACGATCGTTGCGATTCCGTGCAAGAGGATGTGCGTCAATCACTTGGGATGGGATGCGGTGACGGGGCACGGGGGGTGCCCTGTGCGGCGGCAGCACCGTCTCTCCGCCGGCACCTCCGCCGGCGACCCCAACGATCCGGGAACCGGCTCCGTGCAACCCATCGTTCGATCCATCCTTGCCGCCACGCTGCTGGCGGCCGCGGCAGGCGCGCGCCTGGAGGCGCAGTCGTCCGCCGCCGCGCGGCCGGACTCCACGCTGCGCCCGGCCACCCCCACCGTCACGGCCGGGGCGGACGGCTTCGGCCTGCGCTCCGCGGACGGCGCCTTCACCCTGCGCCTGCGCGGCGGGGTGCAGTACGACGGGCGCTTCTTCGCGGAAGACACGGCGGACGCGCAGATCAACACCTTCGCGCTGCGCCGCGTGCGCGCCGACCTGGCCGGGACGCTGTACTCGCGCTACGAGTACCGGCTGTACATGGACTTCGCCAACAGCCAGGTGGAGCTGCTGGACGCGTACCTGGACGCGCGCTTCTCCAGCGCGGTGCGGGTGCGCGCGGGCAAGTTCAAGATCCCCATGGGGCTGGAGCGGCTGAAGAGCCCGTGGGTGGTGCTCTTTCCCGAGCGCGGCTTTCCCACCGCGCTGGTGCCCAACCGCGACGCCGGCGTGCAGGTGCACGGCGTGCTGGCCGGCGGAGCGCTGGAGTACGCGGCGGGCATGTTCAACGGGGGGGTGGACGGCGGCAACACGGACGTGGACGCGGGCGACGGCAAGGACGTCGTCGGCCGCGTCTTCGTGACGCCGTTCCGCGCCACGAACGGGCCGCTCAAGGGCTTCGGGATCGGTGTCGCGGCGAGCACGGGGACGCAGAACGGGACGAACGCCGCGCCCCTGCTGCCATCGTTCCGCACGCCGGGGCGCGAGGTCTTCTTCCGCTACCGCGGCGACGGCACCGCGCCCAACACCGCCCTGGCCGACGGCGAGCGTACACGGCTGGCCCCGCAGGGCTACTGGTACCTGGGCCCGGTGGGCGTGCTGGGCGAGTACACCGTCACCCGGCAGCGCATCCGCCGCGCGGACGACTCGGCGGAGCTGGAGAACACGGCGTGGCAGGCGGAGGCCGCCTTCGCGCTCACCGGCGAGGACGAGTCGTACCGCGGCATCGCCCCCGCGCAGCCGGCGGACCCCGCGCGGGGCGAGTGGGGCGCGGTGGAACTGGTAGCCCGCGCCCACGGCCTGCGCGTGGACCAGGACGCCTTTCCCCTCTACGCCGACCCCGCCCGCTCCATGCGCGCCGCCACGGCGTACGGCGCGGGCGTCAACTGGTA
>DASTNU010000172.1:0-9173 GCA_035720605.1 Longimicrobium sp.
ACGGAGATCTTGCGCTTCTCGGCCAGGTACACCTTCACCAGCTGGACGACGCCCGGGGGCAGCTCGTCCGGCTGGAAGATCTTGTCGATCTGGCTCTCCGTGCGCTGCCGCACCCGCTCGATGCGCCGCTTGCTCTCGTCGATCAGCCGGCGCAGCAGCTCGTTGGTCGGGCGGTCCGTCACCTTGAGCGTGGTGAGGTCGATGTCGTTGAAGTCCAGCGCGTCGACCACCTCGTCGGTGAGCTGCGTCCCCTCGTTGAAGAACGGCTCCACCGTCCCCTTCTTGAGGAAGAGCGCCACTTCCCTGCCCCGGATGAGCTCGCGGATCTCCTCGTCGCGCGCCTCGCCGATGCGGTGGATCTCCGAGCGCTCGTACGCCCGCAGCTCGCCGATCTTCTGCCCGCGCTCCTTTTCCAGGATCGGGTCGTCGATGCGGCGGCTGAAGATCTTCACGTCGATCACCGTGCCCTCCACCCCGGGCGGCACCTTGAGCGACGAGTCCTTCACGTCCTTGGCCTTCTCGCCGAAGATGGCGGTCAGCAGCTTCTCCTCGGGAGAAAGCTCCGTCTCGCCCTTGGGGGTGATCTTGCCCACCAGGATGTCGCCGGCCTTCACCCGCGCGCCGATGCGCACCACGCCCCGCTCGTCCAGGTCTACCAGCGACTCCTCGGCCACGTTGGGGATCTCGCGCGTGATCTCCTCCATCCCGCGCTTGGTGTCGCGCACCTGCAGCTCCAGCTCCTGGATGTGGATCGACGTGTACACGTCGTCCTTCACCAGGCGCTCGCTGAGCACGATGGCGTCCTCGAAGTTGTGTCCGTACCAGGGCATGAACGCCACCAGCAGGTTGCGCCCCAGCGCCAGCTCGCCGCCCTCGGTCGACGGGCCGTCGGCCAGCACGTCGCCCTTCTTGACGATCTGGCCCTTGCGCACCAGCGGCCGCTGGTTGAGCGAGGTGTCCTGGTTGGTGCGCCAGTACTTCTTCATCCGGTAGCGGTCGAACTGGGCCAGGCGGCGCAGCGGCTCGTCGGCCGATCCCGCGCCCTCCATCCCCGCGTCCACCAGGATGTGGTCCGCCGTCACCTCCTGCACCACGCCGCCGCGCCGGGACACCACCACCGCGCCCGAGTCGCGCGCGATGACGCTCTCCAGCCCCGTGCCCACCAGCGGCGCGTCGGGGAAGAGGAGCGGCACCGCCTGGCGCTGCATGTTCGATCCCATGAGCGCGCGGTTGGCGTCGTCGTGCTCCAGGAAGGGGATCAGCGCCGCGGCCACCGAGACCAGCTGGTCCGGCGCCACGTCCATGTAGTCGATCTCCTCGGGCCGCAGCAGCGGGAAGTCGCCCCGCTCGCGGCAGAGGACGAACTCGTTGGCGAAGGTGAACCCGCCGGTGAGCGGCGCGTTCGCCTGCGCGATGCGGGCCGCCTCTTCCTCGTTCGCCGAGAGCCAGGCGGTGATGCGCGTCACCACCGGGGTGACGTGCGTCGTCCGGCCGGTGGTGCCCAGCACCGCGCGCCCCACCTCGCCCTCGGGGGGCAGCGCGGGAACGCCGCTGGTGTAGTCCAGCCCCACCTCGTCCGGCGTGTCGCCCCACTCCTGCACCTCCAGCCCCTCGCTCTGGCGGGCGAAGAGCGACTCCGCCACCTCGGCCGTCAGCACCGTACCGGGCACGCCCAGCACCGCCGCCGTCGTCGGCTGGAAGACGCGCACCGGGAGCGACATCGGGTTGCGGATGGCCTCGGGGGCCACGCCGCGCGCCGCCGCGCCCGCGCGCCGCGACACCACGCGCACCAGGTTCACCGGCTGCGCGCTGATGCGGTCCGCCAGCTCCTCGGTGACGCGCTCGCCGCGGCGGGCCAGCACCGGCAGCCCGGCCACCGCCTGCTCCCACTCCGTCTGGCCGATCTCCCCCGCCAGCATGCGCGGGAAGAAGGCGCTCCAGTCCGCCACGTCCTCCGCCAGCTCCGCGCCCACGATCATGGCGCGGAAGATCTCGCGCCCGCGCGCCGCGTCGATGGTCTCGCCCTTCTTGGCGAAGACCTTCGCGCGGTCACCCAGCACCAGGCGCACGGCCTCTTCCAGCTTGGCCTCGGCCGGGTAGCGGGCCAGCGCGCGCACCACCTTGCGGTACGGCGTCTCGATGAAGCCCAGGTCGTTGATCCGCGCGTACGTGGTCAGCGAGTTGATCAGGCCGATGTTGGGGCCTTCCGGCGTCTCGATCGGGCACATGCGCCCGTAGTGCGAGTAGTGCACGTCGCGCACTTCGAAGCCGGCGCGCTCGCGGGTCAGGCCGCCCGGCCCCAGCGCGGAGAGACGCCGCTTGTGCGTCATCTCGGCCAGGGGGTTGGTCTGGTCCATGAACTGGCTCAGCTGCGACGATCCGAAGAACTGCTGGATCACCGCGCTGACCGTGCGCGCGTTCACCAGGTCGTCGATGTTGATCTTGTCGGGGTCCGACACGATCGACATGCGCTCGCGCACCAGGCGCGCCATGCGGCTCAGCCCCACGGAGAACTGGTTGGCGATCAGCTCGCCGACGCTGCGCACCCGGCGGTTGCCCAGGTGGTCGATGTCGTCGGTGTCGCCGCGCCCCTCGTGCAGCTCCACCAGCTGCCACAGGATGGCCAGCACGTCCTGCGCGGTGAGCGCCGTCATCCCCGCCGGCGGCACCGTGTAGTGCAGCGCCTCGAACGCCGGCGCCAGCCGCTGGTTGATCTTGTAGCGCCCCACGCGCCCCAGGTCGTAGCGCTTGTTCAGCGACTCCTCGGTGTACTCCGAGTAGTCGCTGCTGGCCGCGGCGTTGCCGTTGCCGTTCAGCGCCAGGTCGCCCGCCACGAAGAGGCTGGTGCGCGGCTGGAAGAGCAGGCGCCACACCGCCACGTAGACCTGCACCACGCGGTTCAGCTCGTACACCAGCACGCGGCTGGGCTTGGCGCCCTTCTCCGCGCGGTCGTCGCGGAAGTTCTCCCACACGTAGCGGATGCCGCGCTCCTGGGCGAAGCGCAGCATGCGCTCCTCCGCCGTGCGCTGCGCCTCGCGGCTCATGGGGTCCACCGGCTGCGCGCCCCGCTCCGCCCACGCGTTCAGGAAGTCGGCGACGTGCATGATGGCGTCGCCCTCGGCCAGGAACTCCTCTTCGGTCCACACGTCGGGCGCGGGGGCCGTCCCCGGGCGCACCAGGTTGTGGATGGCGAAGAGCGAGTCCAGCGTGCCGCGGGTGGGGTCCTTGCCCAGCGTCGCGCGCAGCGCGCTTCCGCTCTGCGCCCGCGGGCGGAACACCTGCACCGTCTCCATCCCCGCGCGCAGCAGGCGCCCCAGCACCTCGGCGTTGATCTCGTCGCCCGCGCGCGCCACGATCGCCGCGCCCACCAGCGGCAGGTGCGTGACCCCCGCCTCGCGCAGCGACGCGTACAGCGCCGGCGTGAGCCGCGTGCCGCGCTCGAACACCTCGCCCGTGGAGGGGAGGACGACGTCGCGGTAGAGGACCGGGCCCTCCGGACCGAGCATGGTCGGGTCGGGGACGTCCTCGGCCAGGAAGCCGTGGAACACCTCGCCGCGCCGGCCCTCGCGGGTGCCCGCGCTCTCCAGCGTGCCCAGCGTCACGCTCTCGCGCTGCAGGAACACGCCCAGGATGTCGGCGTCGCGGCTGAAGCCCACCGCGCGCAGCAGCGCCGTGGCGGGGAACTTCTTCTTCTTGTCGATGTGCACCGCCACCACGTCGTGGATGTCGAGCGTGAACTCGACCCACGAGCCGCGGAAGGGGATGATGCGCGCGCTGTACAGCTTGCTGCCGTTGGGGTGGATGTTCTCCTCGAACACCACGCCCGGGCTGCGGTGCAGCTGGCTGACGATCACCCGCTCGGCGCCGTTGATGATGAAGGTGCCCAGCGGGGTGAGCACCGGGAGGTCACCCAGGTAGACCTCTTTTTCGATGATGTCCTTGGGACGTCGCTCGTCGCCCACGTCCTCCCACACCACCAGCCGGAGCGTCGCCTTGAGCGGAGCGGCGTACGTCATGTCGCGCTCCATGCACTCCTCCATGTCGTACTTGGGCTCGCCCAGCGAGTACCGTACGAATTCCAGGGAGAAGTTCCCGTTGACGTCGGAGATGGGGAAGATCTCGTTGAAGACGCGCTCGAGCCCCACGTCCTCGCGCTCGCGCGCGGCCGCGTCGGTCTGGAGCAGCGTGTCGAACGCCCGCAGCTGCACGTCCAGGAGGTTGGGATGCTCCATCCCCGACGTCAGCTTGGCGAAAGAGACGATCGGTTTGTTCAGCGTTGCCAAGTGGGTCTCCCTCTCAGCGTGCGTGGATACGGAAAAGCGCAAACGACCCCGACCGAGAAAAATCGGCGGGGTGGCGTACCGTCCGTCGGAATGTGATGCTGGTCCTGCTCGTCATGGCCCGCCGGGCTGAAGTGACCGGGAAAGGGGCGACCGGGCTCAGACGCCCGGGCCCACGGCCGGCTACTTCAGCTCGACGGAAGCGCCCTGCTCCTCGAGCTTGGCCTTCATCGCCTCGGCCTCCTCCTTGGACGCACCCTCCTTGACCGGCTTGGGGGCGCCGTCCACCAGGTCCTTGGCCTCCTTCAGCCCCAGGCCGGTCAGCTCGCGCACGACCTTGATGACCTGGATCTTCTTCTCGCCGGCGCCCATCAGGACGACGTCGAACTCGGTCTGCTCCTCCGCCGCGGGGGCGGCGGCCGCGCCGGCGCCGCCGGCACCGGCCGCGGCGGCCATGGCCACGGGGGCCGCGGCGGTCACGCCGAACTTCTCCTCGAACGCCTTCACGAACTCGGCCAGCTCGATGACGGTCATGTTGCCGATCGCGTCGAGCAGCTCGTCACGGGTCAGGGTGGTGGCCATCTCAGGGCTCCTTGGTATCTACAGGTTCAGAACGGATTCGAAAGATCGTGTTCCGGCCACGGGGCCGGTCCGTCGGTACCGCGCGGAGCCCTCAGGCCGCCGCGCCCTCCTTCTGCTGGCGCAGCGCGTCCACGGCGCGGGCGAACCCGGCCAGGAGCTGGCTCATCCCGCCCGCCAGGCGCGCCATGGGCGCCTGCAGGCCGCCGGCGATCTGCGCCAGCAGCACCTCGCGGGGCGGCATCTCGGCCAGCCGCTTCACCTGCTCGGGGCCAAAGGCCCGCCGGTCCACCACGCCCACCTTGATGGCGGGGCGGTCGCCGAACTCGCGCGCGAAGTCCGACAGCACCTTGGCCGCGGCCACCGCGTCCTGCCGGCCGATCACCAGCCCGGTGGGGCCGGCGAAGAACTGGGCCACGTCCGTCAGCTCCAGCCCCTCCAGCGCGCGCTTGGCCAGCGTGTTCTTGACCACCACGTACTCCACCCCCTGCTTGCGCAGGCGGCTGCGGAACTCGGTGATCTGCTTCACGCTCAGGCCGGTGAAGTCGGTCAGGTAGAACGCGCTCGCGTCTCCCAGCCGCTCCTGGAGCTCGGCGATGACGACGTCCTTCTCGTTTCTCTTCATGGCTCAGCCCCGCCGGTAGAGGTTGGCGTCCACCGGCACGCCCGGCCCCATGGTGCTGGAGACCGTCACCGACCGCACGTACTGCCCCTTGGCGGCCGCGGGCTTGGCCCGGATGACGGTGTCCATGAACGCGTGGAGGTTCTCCTGGAGCTTTGCGGGCTCGAAGGAGATCTTGCCGATCGGGCCGTGCACGTTCCCCGTGCGGTCCACGCGGAACTCGATCTTGCCGGCCTTGATCTCGCGGACGGCCTTCGCCACGTCCATGGTGACCGTGCCGGCCTTGGGGGTCGGCATCAGGCCGCGCGGGCCCAGGATGCGGCCCAGCTGGCCCACCTGGCCCATCATGTCGGGCGTGGCGACCGCGACGTCGAAGTCCAGCCACCCGTCCTTGATCTTCTGTACGTACTCCGTGCCGACGAAGTCGGCCCCGGCCTCCTCCGCCTCGCGCGCCTTGTCGCCCTGGGCGATCACCAGCACGCGCGCGGTCTTCCCCGTTCCGTGGGGAAGGACGACGGCGCCGCGAACGATCTGGTCCGCATGCCGCGGGTCCACGCCAAGCCGGACGGAGATCTCGACCGTCTCGTCGAACTTGGCGAAGCTCAGGTCCTTGACGAGGCTCACCGCCTCGTCGGGCCCGAAGATGGATCCCTCGGGCACGCGCGCCTGCGCATCGCGGAACTTCTTCCCGTGCTTTGGCATGTACCCCCTGCAGCGGAACTGCCTGACGAGTCCTCCCACCGCCGCGCCGCCTGTCGCTGCGGTGGTCACCGGACGGGAACGATCGGCTGCCACGGTCCCCTGAAGGACCTGGGCGGAGGGGCGGGAGACCGCCTCCTGGTGTCCGCCGAACGTTCCGCTTCTCCCGCCTGGGCAGGCGCCGGAGCGAGTCCGGAGCCGCCGTGCTCTGAAGTGCCTAGTACCAAGTGCCTAGTGCCTAGTCAACCTGGCACTTGGCACTTGAAACTTGGCACTTCCCTATCCCTGCACCTCGACGCCCATCGAACGTGCCGTCCCCGCGATCTGGCGCATGGCGCCCTCCACGTCGGCGGCGTTCAGGTCCGGCATCTTGGTCTCGGCGATCTGCCGCAGCTGCGCCTGGGTGATGGTGCCCACCTTGGTCTTCTTGGACGAGGCGGAGCCCTTCTCCAGGCCGATGGCCTTCTTGATCAGCACCGCCGCCGGGGGCGTCTTGGTGATGCAGGTGAAGGAGCGGTCCGCGTACACCGTGATCTCCACCGGGATGATCATCCCCGGCTGGCCCTGGGTGCGCGCGTTGAACTGCTTGCAGAACTCCATGATGTTCACGCCGTGCTGGCCCAGCGCGGGGCCCACGGGGGGCGCCGGGTTGGCCGCGCCGGCGGGAACCTGGAGCTTGATGAAACCGGTGACTTTCTTCGCCATCGTTCGCCTCGTCTCGAGCGGCCCGGGGCTAGAAGCCGCGGAGCTGCGTGTAGTCCAGCTCGATGGAGGTGGGCCGCCCGAAGAGCGAGACCTCCACCTTCACCTTGCCCTTGTCGTGGTCGATGTCCTGCACGGTGCCGCTGAACTCCTTGAACGGCCCGTCCGTAACCTCCACCACCTGGCCGTGGGTGAAGGGGATGAGCACCACCGGCGCCTCGGGCACGGCGGGGGCCTCCACCTCCTGCCCCATCACCTTGGCCAGCTCGTCGTCGGTGAGCGGCTGCGGCTCCGCGCCCGTGCCCAGGAACTTGATGACGCCCTGGATGCTGTTCACCAGGTGCGCCGTGCGCTGGTTGTAGACCATCTTCACCAGCACGTAGCCCGGGTACAGCTTGCGGGTAACGGTCACGCGCTTGCCGTTGCGCAGCTCCACCTCTTCGCGGGTGGGGACCATCACCTCCTGGATCTGCTTGTCCTCCGGCTCGCCCTGCTCCTCGTCGATCCGGCGCTGGATGAGCCGCTGGACCTTGTTCTCGTGCCCCGAGTAGCTCTGGACGGCGTACCACTTGGCATCGGCCATGGGTGCGCTCACCCGATCCCGAACAGGGACTGGATCACGCTCAGCCCGGTGCGGACGATGAAGTCCAGCCCCCAGATGAGCAGCGAAACGGCCAGCATGAACACCACGATGATCCCCGTGGAGTTCTGCAGCTGCGCCCGGTCGGGCCAGGTGACCTTCTTTACCTGCTCCACCACCTCCGACAGGAAGTCGCGGGCGGTGGTACGCGTGTTCTCAGCCATGCGGAAAACCGTAAGCAATGCAAAGGGTGCACGCCGGCCCGGAAGGGGCCGGCCGCGGGCTCCCTGCGGAGCCGGGATGACCGCTTACTTGGTTTCCTTGTGCGGCCGGTGCGTCTTGCACCGCGGGCAGTACTTGCGGTACTCCACCCGCTCGGGGTGAAGCCGCTTGTTCTTGGTCTTGTGGTAGTTCCTCTCCTTGCACTCCGTGCAGGCGAGGATGACTTTGTCGCGCATGGCCGTATCCCTCCAGCGGTAGACGACGAGCGGCGGAAGGGCACCGGCGCCCCTCCACCGCCACGCTCAGTCCTGAATCAGTCCACGATCTCGGTGACGACGCCGGCGCCCACCGTGCGGCCGCCCTCGCGGATGGCGAAGCGCAGCTCCTTCTCCATCGCGATCGGCGTGATCAGCTCCACGCTCATCTGCACGTTGTCGCCCGGCATCACCATCTCCACGCCCTCCGGCAGCTGCGCAGATCCCGTCACGTCCGTCGTGCGGAAGTAGAACTGCGGCCGGTACCCGTTGAAGAACGGCGTGTGGCGACCGCCCTCCTCCTTGGTCAGCACGTACACCTCGGCCTTGAACTTCGTGTGCGGCGTGATGGTCTTCGGCTTCGCCAGCACCATCCCACGCTCAATCTCGTCCTTGGCCACGCCACGCAGCAGCAGACCCACGTTGTCGCCCGCCTGCCCCTCGTCCAGCAGCTTGCGGAACATCTCCACGCCCGTCACCGTCGTGGTCTTCTCCGCCCCGAAGCCCACCAGCTCCACGCTCTCGCCCACCTTGATGATCCCGCGCTCGATGCGCCCCGTGGCCACCGTCCCCCGACCCGTGATGGAGAACACGTCCTCCACCGGCATCAGGAACGGCTTGTCCACCTGCCGCTCCGGCTGCGGTATCCAGCTGTCGATCGCGTCCATCAGCTCGGTGATCTTCTGACCCCACTCGCTGTTCGGATCGCCCGACTCCAGCGCCTTCAGCGCCGAGCCCTTCACGATCGGCGTGTCGTCGCCCGGGAAGTCGTACTCGGAGAGCAGCTCGCGGACCTCCAGCTCCACCAGCTCCAGCAGCTCCGGGTCGTCCACCATGTCGACCTTGTTCATGAACACCACCACGTACGGCACGTTCACCTGCCGCGCCAGCAGGATGTGCTCGCGCGTCTGCGGCATCGGGCCGTCCGCGGCCGACACCACCAGGATCGCCCCGTCCATCTGCGCCGCGCCCGTGATCATGTTCTTCACGTAGTCGGCGTGGCCCGGGCAGTCCACGTGCGCGTAGTGCCGCTTCTCCGTCTGGTACTCCACGTGCGCCGTGGAGATGGTGATCCCGCGCGCACGCTCCTCCGGAGCCTTGTCGATGTTGTCGAACGACATGAAGTCCGCCAGACCCTTCGCCGCCTGGACCCGCGTGATCGCGGCCGTCAGCGTGGTCTTGCCGTGGTCCACGTGGCCGATGGTGCCCACGTTCACGTGCGGCTTGTTGCGCTC
>DASTNU010000173.1:0-2658 GCA_035720605.1 Longimicrobium sp.
GGGGCGGAGGGGCGGAGGGACGGTGCTGGGGGTGGTCGGGTGGATGGGAGCGGGGTGCGGGCTTCGGCTCGCGCCCCGCGCTGCTTTGTAGTGCGTGAGTGCGTGAGTGCGTGAGTGCGTGAGTGGTTGTGCAGCCGTTGACAGAAAAAGACGCGGAGGCGCAGAGAACGAATCTCTGCACCTCCGCGTAATGCGTGAAATCCGGATCCCGTGTGTCGGATCCCGATCAGTAGTACGGGTTGACGCCCGCCTCGTGGTCCGTCAGGTCCACGATGTCGCGCACCTCGGGAATCTCCTCGCGCACCATCCGCTCGATCCCCTGCCGCAGGGTGAGCGCGGAAGCCGCGCACCCCTGGCAGCCGCCCGTCATCCGCACGTAGATCACGTCGTCCGCCACGTCCACCAGCTCTACCGCGCCGCCGTGCGCCGCGATGCGCGGGTTGATCAGCGCGTCGAAAACCGACTGCACCTTCTCCGCCAGCGGCCCGCTGAGCCCCGCTCCGCCCGTGGAGGTCACGGTCGTGGCCGGGCGGTTGGGACGCGGCGTCTCCACGCTGAAGCCGCCGTCGGCGTCGCACGAGATGGTGGCGCCGCTGAGCAGGGTGCTGGTGTCCAGGTTCAGCAGGACGCGGATGCCCTCCAGGTTGATGGCGATCTCCGTCTTCTGCTTGTCCTCGCGCTCCACCAGCGAGATGGCGTACTCGCGGTCCAGCGGGCTGCGCGCCTCGCCGTCCACACCCGGCGCGAGCGTGATGCGCAGCGCGGGGTCGCGTACCGCCCCCGCGTCCACGAGGGACTGGATCTTCGCGCGGGCTTCGTCGGTGAGCTGGATCATCGTCTCGTCTTCGTGTTCCTCAGGCTTCGGCGTGCGGATACACCCTGCTCCCGGTCCGGTTCACCGGGCGCGAATCCGGTGCGGCTCGGCCGGCCACCAGTACGTTCCTCAGGCCGGCGCCATCGTTCCGTGCACGGCGAGTCGACGGGCGGCGCCTCCTTCGGAATGACAGGTCCGGGCGACGCGGGTTCGCCACTAACGCACTCACGCACTCACGCACTCACGCACTCACGCACTCACGCACTCACGCACTCACGCACTCACGCACTCACGCACTCACACACCCACGCACTTCCCTCATCCGCCGATCACGAACTGCGTGCTGCCGATGCGGCCGCCGCGCTCGAAGTACATCACCACGCTGCGGCCGCCCAGCTGCTGCAGCGCCTGCGCCGCGCTCTCCGCGCTGGTGATGCGCAGGCGGTTGATCTGCAGGATCAGGTCGCCCTCCTGCAGCCCCAGGCCGCGCGCCGCGTCGGAAAGGCCCACGATCAGCGCGCCCTGCTCGTTGGTGAAGCCGCGCTCCGCCCGGATGGCGGGGGTGAGGGTGACGAGCTGGAAGTCGCGCAGCGCCTGGATGCGCTCGGCGTTCACGGAGGGCAGGTCGCCCGGCTGCACGCGGATGGCGCGCTCGCGGCCGCCCTCCATCACCCGCACCTCCAGCGGCTCGCCGTACGCGGCGTTCAGCAACCCCGCCTGCCAGTCCAGCGGCGTGCGCACCCGTTGCCCGCCGATCCCCATCACGCGCATTCCCGCGCGCAGCCCCGCCCGCTCCGCCGGCGAGCCCGGGACCACCGACGAGATGCGCACCTCCGCCAGCCGGCGCGGCCCCTCGGTGCGCACCGCCTCCACCTCCGCGCCGATCCAGGCGCGCCGGTAGCGCCCGTCGTCCGCCAGGTCCATGGCGATGCGCCGCGCGCGGTTGATGGGGATGGCGAACCCCAGCCCCTCGCTGCCGCCGGTGGACGACAGGATGGACGAGTTGACGCCCACCACCTCGCCCAGCGCGTTCACCAGGGCGCCGCCGGAGTTGCCGGGGTTGATGGAGGCGTCCGTCTGGATCATGTCCAGCGAGTAGCTGCGCTCGCCGTTGCCGCCCAGGATGTTGCGGCCCACGGCGGATACCACGCCCGCGCTCACCGAGGGCTCCGGGTTGCTGAGCAGGAACCCGAACGGGTTGCCGATGGCGATCACCCATTCGCCGATCATCAGCCCGTCGCTGTTGCCCAGCGGCGCCACCGGGAGCGCCCGCTCGCCGCGGGGAAGACGGATGCGCAGCAGGGCCAGGTCGTTCACCTCGTCGCTTCCCACCACGTCCGCATCGAACTCGCGGCCGTCGGGAAGGGTGACCACCACCTCGGTGGCCGCGCGCACCACGTGCTCGTTGGTGATCACCAGCCCCTCGCCGGTGATGATGAAGCCGGAGCCCAGCCCCGCCGTCTCGCGCTCGGCGCCGGGGGGGAGCATCATCTCCTCCCACAGCGTGCGCGGCACTACCCGCTCGCGCCGCAGCACGTTCACGCTCACCACCGCCGGCGCCACCCGCTCCGACGCGGCGACGATGGCGGTGCGCCGCGAGTCCTGCGCGCGGGCGCTGGCCTCGGCCGCGACGGGACTGGCGGCGGGCGGGGCCTCCAGCTTCTCCCGCTCGCGCTCACGGGCGGCCTGGTTCCCCGCTGCGGCGCCTCCGCACGCGGCGGTGGAAAGCAGGACGATGGCCGGGATCAGCGACGTGCGTTGCATCCTGGAAAACCGGGTTCGGTCGATGGACTGGCGTGCCTGGGCCGGGGACGCGTGTACCCGCCATCCCCCCGGCGGTTGCA
>DASTNU010000174.1:0-4593 GCA_035720605.1 Longimicrobium sp.
CCCCGCGTCGATGCGGTTCGCGCCCTCCGCGTCGTAGAAGACGGTGCGGCGGCCGCTGGAGACACGCGACGAATCCACCATCACGTCGTCCCCCGTTCCGCCGACCACCCGTACCAGCGGCGAATCGTTCGCGTCCCCGGAGACGTGGGCGGCGTCGGCGCCGCCGTGCAGGTGCAGGCGCACCTCGCGCGTCTCGCCGGCGTAGAAGCGGCGGCGGAAGCGCGTCGCGCCACCGGCGTCCACCAGCCGCACCTCCAGGCTGCCGTCCGCCAGGCGATCCACCCGCGCCGCCTCCGCCGCGTCCGTGCCGTGCACGTCCACCACTTCGGCCACCTGGCGGTAGAAGGCGTCCGCCGCCCGCGGCAGCGCGTCGCGGCGGGCGCGGAGCGCGGCCGCCATCTCCGTGCCCACGCGGGCGTAGTGCTCGGGCGGCAGGCGCCGCACGGCGTTCTCGATCACCGCGTCCGTCAGCCGCGCACGCAGCTCCAGCGCGGCGGAATCCCACGCCTCGCGCGGCAGCTCCGAGAGGAGCCGGCGATCCAGCAGCTGCGCGTTCTCCGTCAGCGCGGCGATCGGCGAATACGCCTCGCCGAAGGTGACCAGCTTGGGCATGTGGCCGCGCGCGGCGGAAAGGAGCCAGCCGCCGTGCCGCGCGAAGGCGTTGTCGCGGTCGCGGGCGATCGGCTTCCAGACGTATCCGCCGCCCGCCGCGTCGTAGCGCGCCCACCGCCACTGGTCGTCGTGGCGGTCCCAGTCGCCCATCACCAGGTCCAGCAGCCGCGCGTTCAGGTAGGCGCGGCTGTCCACCGAATGCTGCGGGCCCTCCTGCAGCCGCTCCAGCAGCGTGCTGCTGCTCGCCACCTTCGCCGCGCCCGCGAACGCCGGCCCCTCGTCCGCGTCGCCCGGGCGCTCCTCGAACGTCCCCAGCATCCCCGCGAACGCCGCGCGGAACCCGCCCAGCGCGGGGTGGTCGGGCAGCACCACCAGCCGCGGCGGCGCGTGCAGCACCCCCGCCGCCGTCTGCAGCGCCGAGGCGACGAGGACGCCCGTCGGCGGAACGACGCTCACCTGGTCCTGCACCACCCGGTCTACCGCCGTGTTGCGCAGGTCCGGGTGCAGCCCCTGCGTGGCGTCCTTGTCCACCGAGCGAAAGACGTACTCGCGCCCGTCCGCGCCGCGAAAGCGCAGCGAGCGGGTGCTGAAGTCGCCGCCGGTGCGTGTGGGCGTCAGCCCGCCGGCGAAGGCGGAAAGGTCGAGCACCTCCACGGCGATCGGCGTGCCCCACAGCTGCCGGTAGCCGTCGCCCAGCAGCGCGCGGTGCACCCGGCCGGCGGCGTACGCCTCGCCGGGGGTGGCGGTGACGACGGCGGGCGCGGCCGAGGCGGCGGGGCGGGAACCGGCCTCCGCGATGGCGAGCTGCGCGGCCAGGGCGGAGGGAGCCAGCGCGGCGGCGAGGGCCACCGAAAGCGTGCGGTCGAGGGAGATGCGGGTCATGGTACGCGTCCTTGCTTCCGGGTGCCGGAAGGCGGTGCGTGGGATGCACCGCGGGTTCGCCGCCCAAGATCCGTTTCCCGCCCCCCGGACGCGCGGGTCAGCTTACCCGGGTCGATCGACCCGGGTCGCGCTACCCATGTGACCGGACCCGCCGCGCCGTATCCTGACCGCGACACGGCGCAGGGTGCGCCGCGACCCGAACGAATCAGCAGACGACTCCGATGAAAACGACGCACTGGACGACCCTGGCCGCGCTGGCGCTGGTCTCCATCCAGGCGGCCTGCACGATCGAAGGCTCGGCCAAGGAACCGGCCCGCGACGAGCCGCGGGCGCAGGCCGCCGCCACGCCCAACCTGGTGACCATCACCGCCCGCGACTTCGCCTTCGACGCCCCCGAGACGCTCCCGGCCGGGCTGACGACCATCCGCCTGGTGAACCGGGGGCCGGAGATGCACCACGTCCAGCTGGTGAAGCTGGAGGAGGGACGCAGCGTTCAGGACCTGATCGACTACGTCGCTTCGGGCCAGGGGGAGCTGGCCCCGTGGGCGCGCTTCGTGGGCGGGCCCAACCTGCCGGCGCCGGGCGGGCACAGCGAGGCCACCATGAGGCTGGAGCCCGGCACCTACGCCATCGTCTGCCTGATCCCCACGGACGGCGTGGTCCACCTGGCCAGGGGGATGATCAGGCCGCTGATGGTGCTGCCGGCGGAGCCGTCCCCCGCGGAGGAGGCGGCGGAGGCGGACGCCCGCATGGTGCTGCGCGACTACGCGTACGAGATCGCGCCGGAGATCGCCGCGGGCCGGCGGACCCTCCGCGTGGAGAACGCGGCCGCCCAGCCGCACGAGGTGGTGGTGATGAAGCTGGCGCCCGGCAGGACCGCGCAGGAGCTGCTGGCGTGGCTGATGGACGAGCAGGGCCCTCCCCCGGCGATGCCGGTGGGCGGCGTCAGCTTCCTGAGCCCGGGCGAGTCCAACCGCATCACCGCCGACTTCACCCCCGGCGAGTACGCGCTGCTCTGCTTCGTCCCCGACGCGGGCGACGGCAGGCCGCACGTGATGCACGGGATGGTGCGGCAGATCACCGTCCGCTGAGGCCGGGGCGCCGCGGGCAGGTGACCGCCCGCGGCGCCGCGGGAACCCGACGATCCAGCATCCTTCACGACCCGACCCGGAGCACTCCGATGATCGCCTTCCGCAGCTTCTTCCGCGCCTCGCGCCCCCTCCCCGCCCCGGCGATGCAGGCGGAGCCGTTCCCGGCGGTGGATGCCCTGCTGGAGATGTCGTCGGCGCTGGTGTTCGGGCTCAAGATGCTGGACGACGAGATGGAGCTGGCCGGGCACGCCGAGCGGGTGGCGGACCTGGCGGACCGGCTGGCGCGCAACCACGGCGTGGCGGACGAGCTGCGGTCGGTCCTGCGGCAGGCGGCGCTGCTGCACGAGGTGGGGATGATCGGCGTGCCGCGCGAGCTGCTGCGGAAGCAGGCGCCGCTGACGGCGGAGGAGCTGGAGCGGGTGCACCTGCAGGCGGAGATCGGCGCCGCGATCGTCGGCGCCACGCACGGCGAGCTGGCGGCCACCCTCGTCCGCCACCAGTACGACGACGAGGCGACGCTGCGCGAGCGGCTGGGGGTGGAGAGCGACGCCTACCTGCTCCTCGGCTTTCTGCGGGCGGCGGACGTGGCGGACGTGATCGCGCACCAGCCGGAGCACGGCCTGCGGTTCGTGACGCCGGACGCCGGCACGCCTAGCCTGCCGAACGCGGCGGAGACCTACGCGGCCGCGATGGCGGCGTAGGGGCCCCTCCCCCCGGCCCCCTCCCCTCGCAAACTGCGCGAGGAGAGGGGGAGGACGTCGAGGGCGCGCAACAGGCATCCTGCCGTCCGCAGGGGCCCCTCCCCCCGACCCCCTCCCCGCTCGTTCCTCGCGGAGAGGGGGAGAACGGCAACCGCGAACAGCGTCGCTGTGGCAGCCACGTGCTCCAGCCAACCCCGACCTTTGTCATCCTGAGGGAGGCGCCGCGTGATCCCGGAGGACGCGGTGATGCGTGGCGCCGACCGAAGGATCTGCTCGCCCGTTCTGGGAGGCTGCCTCAGCGCAGCGACCTGTCCCTGCCATCCCTCCCCGAAGTTGGGGGAGGGGTCGCCGCCGAGCCGCGAGGAACGAGCGGCGCAGACGGCGGGGGAGAGGGCCTCCCGGCGAAGCCGGGATCCCGCCCCGCGCACCTCACCCTCCACCACAATCCGAAGTCTATCCCCCCTCCCGCGCAGTTTGCGGGAGGGGGTGGACGAGCCTAAGCGAGGCCGGGGGAGGGCCCCGGGGGAGGGCCCTCCCGCCCCCGCCCCCACCCCGCTATCTTCCCCGGCGTCGGCACGACCGGCCCTCACACCTTCGCACCCCTCGCACTCTCGCACTCGCAGTTGTCGCACGTCCCGCACTACCTGCGCGATCTGAACCCCGAGCAGCGCCACGCCGCCCTCTGCACCGAGGGCCCGGTGCTGGTGCTGGCCGGCGCCGGCTCCGGAAAGACGCGGATGCTGGTGCACCGCATCGCGTACCTCATCCGCGACCGCGGGGTGGACCCGCGCAACATCCTGGCGGTGACCTTCACCAACAAGGCCGCCCTGGAGATGCGCGAGCGCGTGGCGCGCATCGTCGGCAAGGAAGCCAGGGGCGTCCTGCTGAGCACCTTCCACTCGCTGGGCGCGCGCATCCTGCGCGACCACGGACAGCGCGTGGGCCTGCCCAGGGACTTCTCGATCTATCCCACCGGGGACCAGGCGGCGGCCGTCAAGCGCATCATGACGGAGGAGGTGCACGTCACCGCCACGAAGGGTGAGGACGCGTACGACGTGAAGCGCGTCCTCTTTCAGATCAGCGACTGGAAGAACCGGCTGATCACCCCGGACCAGGCGCGGCGCGAGGTTGCGGAGGGCGACGTCAAGGGCAACCGCGGCGACGACTACGCGGTGCTGGCGGCGGACGTGTACCCGCGCTACGAGCAGTCGCTGCGCGCGGCGGGCGCCACGGACTTCGACGACCTGCTGCTGCTGCCGGTGCAGCTGCTGCGCGAGCACGCCGACGTGCGCGAGCGGATGTGGAAG
>DASTNU010000175.1:0-3195 GCA_035720605.1 Longimicrobium sp.
AGAGCGCGGCGCTGGTCGCCAGGCCGGCGTCGATCACGGTCTGCTTGTACGCCGCCTCGGCCGTCGCGTCGATCGGCAGCGGCCGCTCGCCGATGTACACGCGCCAGCAGCCGGCCGTGGGCACGTGCTCCCAGGCGGACGGAAAGCCCGCGCTGGTGCCCGCCTGCACGCGCTGGTCGCGGTCCGTGGCGCTGGCGGTGCAGACCACCTGCAGCCGCCGGCTGTTGGTGGCCACGGCGAAGGACCAGTTGAACGTCACCGTCACCTGCTCGTTCGCCACGCCGGAGAGCAGGTACGCGTTCGTCCCCTTCTCGCGCACGTCGTAGCCCACCGTCGCGCCGATCTTCACCGACGCGGCGCCGGGGACGATGCCGATGCGGATGCGCCCCGCGTACGGCTCCAGCGTGTTGGCGAGGGGGGACGCGGGCGGATCTGCGTCGGCCGCGCGGGTGGGAAGCTCGTCCGTGCACGCCGCCGCGGCGGCGAGCGCGAGCAGCGCGAACGAGGTACGGGTCGAGCGCATGCGGCACCGCCTTGGGTACAGGGGATGGGGGACGATGGGCACGGGAGATCGGGGCAAACCTGCAAGAGCTACGCTCTCCCGTCTGCCGATGACCTGCAGGTGGTGCGATTTCTCCGAAGTGGGTCCAGGGGGATGCCTGGCTTCGGCGTTTCCGGATGATGGGCGGGGCGGCGGCGGACGCGCAAGGCTCCCGCCGCGGCGGAGGAGGAAATACAAAAAAGCACCACCGGCCAGAGTGCGCCGGTGGTGCTTTGGTTCTGCCGCTTCCTGACGCGATGCCGCAGTGGCATCCGCGTCTACGCGGAGAGTCGCCTCGTTGTATCGGCTCAGGCGCCGATGCGGCGATCGCTTGCCCGGGTCAGGTTGCAGGCAGCAGTCGTAATGGACAAGGGATCACCTCCTTCGTTGCAGGTTCGACATAGGGCGGGAACCTTCGCCGCTTTCCAAGCGGCGTCGCGGGAAGAAGATAGCGGCGTCCGCGAATTTGCACAAGCCGCGCTGGCCTCCGGGCCGGCCTGCCGGTCGTGCGGGCGAATCTCCGCACCCGGCTCACACCTTGCGGCGAAACCGGTGGAACGATCCGCCCGCATCGACACAGGCTCATCCCGTCATGAACGCACCCGTCGCGCAGGCCGTGAACCCGTTCGCGGGGTGGCATCCCATCGCTTCCACGCCGGAGGAGATGGAGGCCGCGCACCGCGCCACCGAGCGCTCGCTGCGGGAGCACCCGTACTACCTGGCGCGCTTCGGCGAGCGCGGGCGCCTGTTCGGCGGGAGCGACGGGGGATGGCTGCTCTCGCTGTGCCGCGGCGAGGCGGAGTTCGTGGAACGCCAGGTGCTCTGGCTGGGGCACGTGCTGGCCAGCCGCGGCATGCCCCGCTGGCTGCTGCGGCGCCACCTGGAGGTGCTGCACGAGGAGCTGGTGCGGGCGGTCCCGGCGAGTCGCTGCGCGGCGCTGCTGGGCGCGGCGGAGATGCTGCGCACGCTGCAGCAGGAGCACCTGCCCGAGGAGGACGCCCGCGCGCTCGCCGCGGCGTTCGACGACGCCGCGGACCCGGAGTGGGTGGCGCGGCTGCCGGGCATGGGCCGCATCCTGGCCGCCGCGGCCGCGGACGAGGCCGCCGGGATCGCGCGCGCCGCCGCCAGCGTGGAAGAATGGGCGGCGGACGGACGGCGGTTCCCGGAGCGCTGGGTGCGCGCGGTGGGAAGGACGCTGGCCAGCGCGCGCGAGACCGTCCGCATCCGCCGCCTGCGCTAGCGCCGGCCCGGCGCGGGGAGGGTGTCCGCGCGTTGCGAGGGCGCGGCGCGCGGGCCGGTGACGGGGTCGCTGGTCCAGTGCAGTATCCCGGGCGACGCGTACCGCAGCTCCCCGTCCTCGCGGCGCATGACCGCGTAGCTGATCACCATCCGCCCCGGCGGATAGTGCCGCCGCATGTACCCGGCGAGGTCCACCCACAGCGTGTCTCCCGCCACCTGCGCCAGGTCGCCCAGGGGGCGGCTGACGTAGCTCTCCCCCGCCGCATCCGCCGTGATGGCGAACAATTCCAGGCTGTCCGGCACCGTGGGCTCGATCGACAGGAACGCGATCCGCCCGGCCACGGCCCCGTCCGGGGTCAGCGGGCGCAGCGTGGGCCGATACCGCGCGCCGCCGAGCACGTAGCCGCGAAAGAGCATCGGATCGACGCCGGACATGATCAGCATCCGCGGCACCAGCGCGGACGCGCCGTCCCAGTAGCCGGGGTTGACGGTGTGCAGCCAGCGGTAGCGCCCGGCGACGGCCTCCGCGATCTCCGTCGTGTAGTGCCCGAACGGAAAGGCAAAGTCCTCCCCGGCCGTGCGCCGCGCCCGCGTGCCCAGCATCCCCGGCGAGCGGACGAGGGACGCGGCCACCTCCGTGCCGGAGCCGGGGAGGCTGCGGTGGGCGTAGCCGTGCGCCGCCACGCGATGCCCCGCGCGCGCCAGCCGCTCCAGGTCCGCCGCGTCCAGGAAGCGCGGATCGCCGGCTCGCGTGCGGGCGGGGATGACGAAGAAGATGCCGCGGAAGCCGCGGCGCTCCAGCATCTCCGCCGCGCGCAGCTGTTCCTTGCGCCCGTCGTCGAAGGTCAGGATCACCCGCCGGCCCGCACCACCCCGCCGCACCTGGGAGGGGAAGACGGAGCGGAAGCCCTGCGCGGAGAGGAAGTCCAGCATCTCCTCGAAGCGCTGGAACGACTCGGTCAGGCTCCCCGGCTCCCGCCCCGGCTCGTCCGCGAAGCCGTGCCACGCCAGCACCGGGATCCCGCCCGCCGCGCATCCCTCGCGGCCGCAGGGCGCGTGGAGTGCGGGGCGGATGGAGGGCGCGCACGCGGCGGCCATCGTCGCGAGAACGAGGAGCCCCCGCCGGGCACGGCGGGGACGGACGGGAATTCGGTGCATCCGCGTCATCATCCGGAACGGCGTCGGTGGATGGAGGTGAAGCGGAATCCTATCAGCCGCGCCGCCCGCGGATCAACGCGAGGCAGCACTTTTGCTCATCGTCACCGGCCGATCATCGAAAACCGGGAGGGATGCCGATGTCGCGTGCGTTCGTGAACGAGGATGCGGGCCAGTTCGTGCCGCCGGGGCAGTTCGGGCTGCCCCCGCGCGACGATCCCGGCTACGACGCGGCCGCCGCGCGCGCCCTGCTGGAGGCC
>DASTNU010000176.1:0-2432 GCA_035720605.1 Longimicrobium sp.
TACACGCGGCGCCTCCCTCAGGAAGACAATCGCCGACGCGAGGTTCAGCAACACCTTCCCTAGATCCGCGGCGGCTCCGGCGCGGGAAGCTCCGGCAGCCGGTCTGCGATGTCGGCGATCGCCTCCGCGTCTCGCCACATCGCCTCCAGCATCGCCAGCTCGCCGTCGAGCGCCCGCCGCTCCATCCCCTCGTGCAGCGCGATCTCCAGCGGCAGGTTTCTCCTCGGCTCGAAAGTCTCGCCGCCATGCAGCGGGACGAGCGCGTGGCCCTCTCTCGCGGCGTGCTGCAGAAAGGCTTCGGCCGAGCCCGCGGCCTCGATCCGCTTGAGCGCGGCGTTCACGTGGTATCGGTCGCCGCCCTCGCCGACGTGCACCATCGCCCGCGCCAGCAGCGCACGCGCCGGATCCCCGGTGATGGTGAGCGGTGCGGCGCGCTCCCGCGGGTGCCTTCGGCCGGGGAACCGCCTTTGTCCAGTCGAGCTGAGCAGGGGAAACTGGATGCCGAGCTCCCCCTCGTGCGGCTGCACCAGCTTCGCGCCGGTCAGGTTGTTGCGCCGGATCGCCAGGACTTCCCGGCCCCGCGAGGGGAGAGGGAGGCGAACCTTCTGCACCACGCGGCGGCTGAGATACCCCTCCCAGGCGCCGGCGGCGCCCGCCACGAGGCCCAGCCCAAGGTACGGGTACAGGCCCGCAGCCATGGCGCCCATCATGCTGGCCAGGCCCAGCCCCATCAGCCCGCCGCCCGCCCACATGTTCGCCGCATGCCGGCGAAGGAGCGTCTTGCCGTAGCGCCAGGCGGCCACCTCGCCGGGAAGCGCCTCGCCCACGCGGATGAGCCGCGTGCCGTCCGCCAGCCTGGCCAGGCCGATGTTCTCACGCTGCGCCCGCACGCGCGTGTCGTGGAACAGCCGCTCGGCGTCCTCGACCGCCTCCCACCGCTCGTGGATCGGCGCCAGGTTCCACCGCGCGCACTTCGGGCAGACGGCCCACAGCCGCCCCTTCGCCGCGTCGAAGGCGAGGCTGCGTCCGACGGGAAATCGCTCGATCGCCTCGTTCGCCCCCAGCGCCGCCGAGCAGAAGATGCAGCTGCGGTACATGGATCCCCCTGCGAGATCAACCGCCTCTAGGTTGAACCAGCGCGCGCCCCGCAAGCGTCCGCAGGCTATTCCCTATTCCCTGTTCCCTATTCCCTCGAGCCGGGGCGGCTCGAACGGGGGCACGTCGTCCGGCAGCGCGTCGGCGATGGCGGCGATCTCCTCCGCCTGGCGCCACGCGGCCTCCAGCGCGGCCAGCTCGCCCTGCAGCGCGCGGCGCTCCTGTTCGTCGTGCAGCGCCATTTCCACCGCCAGCGACAGGCTGGGATTTACGCTCAGCGGCGTGACCCGCGGCAGCGGCGGCACGATCTCGACGCGGGGCTTCATCCCCAGGAACCCCAACGCCCACATGAAGGCGAGGAGCGGAGCCTCCAGCTTCACGTCGGGGGCGGCCAGGCCGTACCCGGCCACCGCCGCGCGGCCGAGCAGCATCCCGGGGCCGCCGGCCCGGACGACGGCGTCCAGCGCGCCCTGCACGCGCGCATCGTCGGCTCCCGAGCGGTTGATGCGGACCATCGCCTTTCCCAGCAGCGCGCCGGCGGCGGGACCGGTAAGCACGACGGGAGGCGCCTCGGCCGGCATCCCGCGCCACCGCCACACCTCCAGCGTCAGGGCGTCCCCGGGGCCGCGGGCGGTGCGCACGGCGGCTACGTCGCGCCAGCGCAGCGGCAGCGGGCGGCCGGTGGGCGAATCCGCCGCGGGAACCAGGTGCGCCAGCCGGTCCGCGCGGCGGAACTTCTGGATCTCCTCGTGCACCGCGGCGGCGCCCAGCAGCGTGGCCGCGGGGCCCAGCAGGCTGCCGAGGAGCGGCGCCACGCTCCCCAGCCCGACGAGTGTCCCCTGCACCCGGCCGCGCAGAAAGCGGCGCCGCATCTCGCGCCCGTAGCGCCACGCCGCCAGCTCCCCGGGGAGCGCCTCGCCGACCCGGATCAGCCGGGTTCCGTCCCGCAGCTTCGCCAGCCCCACGTTCTCGCTCTGCACCCGCAGGCGGGTGTCACGGAACAGGCGCTCGGCGTCCTCCATCGCCTCCCAGCGCTCCTCGATGGGCGCCAGGTTCCACCGCGCGCACTTTGGGCAGACGGCCCACAGCCGCCCCCTCGCCGCGTCGAACGCGACGCTCCGGCCCACCGGAAAGCGCTCGATCGCCTCGTTGGCTCCCAGCTTCGCCGAGCAGAAGATGCAGCTCCCGTACAATGAATCGCCCTCGAGATCGACCGCCCTGTTCCCTATTCCCTAGACCCAGAGACTGCGAAGCAGCGTTGTCTTCCTGAGGGAGCGCACACGAGTAACCCGAAGTAATGCAACCGCTTGCGCGCGACCGAAGGATCTTCTCTCCGC
>DASTNU010000177.1:0-4441 GCA_035720605.1 Longimicrobium sp.
GCTGCGGCCGGTGATGTCGCGCGACTTCGTGCACTCGCTGGGGCCGCTGGACATGGGGCTGCTGGAGACCTTCGCCGCGTGGGAGCGGGAACGGTACCGCACGCTGGACCGCATGCCCGTTATCCTGGACCGCGGCGTGGCCAGCGTGCCGGGCACCACGGTGTGGGCGGCGCCCCCGGAGTGGGCGTCCATCCCCGGTTACGCGGACGTGCGCGCCGGCTTTCGGCGGGGCGAGAACGGGTGGGAGTGGATCTTCCTCGTGCGGGACGGGGCGTAGGAGGGCGAGGCAACTGGGGATACGGGATCAACGGCTCCGACGGGCATCGCGCTGCGTCCGCGGGACGGAGGAATTGACCCGCCGAACCTGGTGGCCAATCGAAGCACCGCGAACCAGGCGAACCACCCCTCCCCCGGGGTTGGGGGAGGGGTCGCCCGCCGTCGGCGAGGAACGAGCGAGAGGCCGGGCGGGGGAGAGGGCCCCCGCGGGCGCAGTGAGATGCCTGCCTGCCTCCCTCACGCACAGAGGCGTGTCGCGGAGCGGCTTACGCCGCCGCCAGCGCCTGCTTGATCTCGTCGAACGGCGGCAGCAGGCTGGGGTTGGTGCTGTGCCAGGTGTACTTCACCACCCCGTCCGTGCCGATCACGAACGTTGCGCGGTCGGAGGCGTGGCGCAGGCCGGGGCCCACCGGCGCCTCGCGCAGCACGCCGAACGCACGGCTGGCCTCGCGGTTGAAGTCGGAGAGGAACAGGTATTCCGCCCCGATCTCCTTGCGGTAGCGGTCCAGCACGTACGGGCTGTCCACGCTCACCGCCGCCACGCGCGCGCTCAGCCCCTCGTACGAGCCGATGTCGTCGCGCACGGTGCACAGCTCCTCCGTGCAGGTGCTGGTGAACGCCAGCGGAAAGAACATCACCACCAGCGGCTGCTCGCGCCACAGCCCCGCCAGGGGGACCTGCTCCCTGTCGGCGGAAGGGAGCGTGACGTCGGGTGCGGCGTCGCCCGGCTGCAGCGGCATCGATCGGCTCCTGGGCTCGTGCGGTGGATGGATCGTCGTCGTCATTCCGCGCCTGCGGCAAGGCGCAGGGTGCCCAGCGCCGCGCGCACCAGCTCCGCCTCCCCCTCGTGCTCGCCCGCGGGGCACAGGCAGGTGGCGAAGACGATGACGCCGGGCCCCGTGGCCACGCCCACCAGCCACCAGGTCACGTCCCCCTCGTCCTCGTCTTCCGCCTCGTACTCCGCCCACGCCAGCTCGCCGCCGTCCAGGGAGACGTCGGTCACGTCGTCCTCCTCCAGCTCCACGCCCCGGTCGTCCAGAAAGGCGTAGAGCTCCTCCGCCGGGTCGGCGAAGTCGTCGCCGGCGTCGAACGAGATCAGGTGCAGCGTGGCGGCGCCCTCCTCCGGCCACACCTCCACCCCGCCCTGCTCCTCGTCCGGGGCGGCGGACCACCCCGGCGGCGGCACCAGGGTGAACCGCCCGTCGGGATCCTGCACGCGCCGCGCATCGCTCATCGGTTACCATCCTCCGTTCGGGGCGGCCAATGTGCGTCCCTTCTCCGCCACCGGCAAGCCGCACCGCGGTGTCCATCCCCGGGGACATCCTTCGGGTGGCCGGGCGGTGGGAACAGGTGAAACTCGCGGATTTTCCCGGTGTCAGGAAACAAAGGAGTCGCGCGTTCTCAGGTCGTACGGCAAGCAGGGATCGCAGTTTGCGCGCACCGCCGGATCACCGTGGCGAGGGCGCGCGGGAACGAACGATCGTTCGGCACGGAAACTGCTTTCTCTCCGGTTGCAGGTCGCACCGGACGGCCCGCCGCTCACCTCCGACTCGGGAGGCGCTTATTCGCACCTTGGGTGTCAGTCTCATTGCCATCGCGGCCATCGTGGCAAGCCTAACCGTCGCCCGGCAGCGCCAGGAAGAGGCCTCCGCGCCGGAAGGTGAAAAGCGGCCGCAGCACTCCCCCACGCAGTCCCGGCTGGACCTGGACGAGCTGCGCGCGGCCGGCATGTAGCCGGCCCGCGGGTGGGGAGAGCGCTCCGTTTGCGGGGCGCGGATGTCCCTTTCGGGGCGTCTGCGCCCCGCATCCGTTTCTCCCGGCCGCCCCTCTCCGGGGTTCTCCCCTCCGGTGCGAGCCCGGCTCCGGCATCCCTCCGCACGTCGTCCCCGGGCAATGTGGCTCCATGTGGGAATGTGCCGGGATTTGCTTGATTTCTCGCGAATTTCGGCATTCCTTCGCTTAAGCCGTTTGTTTGCATCGAAAAGCCAGTGTTGATGCGGGTTTTCGCATGCCCGCTGGCGAAAACCGGTGCATCTTCAATTGACACAAGCGCTTACAGCGGTTAGATTGGCGCGTTGTTGAATGCCCCAAGCACGCCGGCGCGACTGCGGGTCCAGTCCAACCGCCGCGTTCGTCGTGTGAAAGACAGGAGACAGCCGTTGAGGGAAGACGAGAGCCGTTCGCCGCGCCGTGCGCGTCGCGCCCCGCTGCGAAATGACTTCCGTTCGCTGATTCGCTCGCGCCCGGTGCAGGCGGTTCTGCTGGGCTGCGCGGTGGTGCAGGGTGTGGCGACCGCCACCGGTACCGGCCCCGTGGCCGAGGATGGCAAGCCGCGCCGCGGAGTGGTGCAGACCGCCGTGAAGGGCGCGGTGGCGCTGGACGTGGCGCCCATCGTGGTGCGTGGGACGCAGCGCGTGGCCCATGCCCCGCAGGCTCCGGAGGCGGAGCGCCTGGCGCAGAAGTACCGCGCCCGGGGCTACACCGTCCCGGCCCGGCTGGCGCAGCTCATCTACCGCAAGGCGGTGGAGAACGAGATCGACCCGGAGATCGCGTTCGGGCTGGTGCGCACGGAGAGCGAGTTCAAGGACTACGCGACCAGCCACGTGGGGGCCATCGGCCTCACGCAGCTCATGCTGCCCACGGCTCGCTGGTTCAAGCGCGACGCCACCGAGCGCGACCTGCGCGACTCGGAGACGAACCTGGAGATCGGCTTCCGCTACCTGAACGAGCTGATCGACCGGTACGACGGCGACCTGCATCTGGCGCTCACCGCGTACAACCGCGGCACGGGCACGGTGGACCGGGTGCTGAAGCGCGGCGGCAACCCCGACAACGGGTACGCCGGCAAGGTGATGGGCCGCCGCCGCGGCTGATCGCGCTGGATCGAGACGACGGCGATGGGGCGCTCCCGAGACGTTCGGGGGCGCCTTTTCGCGATCCTCGGTGTCGCGCCCGAGCGGCTGGGGCCGCCGCAACGACTGGAAAGCCCCGCAAACTGTGCGGGGCTTCAACGGCACCGGCGTAGATCCGTCCAGCGTGGCACTCACCCGACCCGTGACAGTCCGCGCAGGCGGACTTCGTGACGTTCCAGCAGCGGTTTCAACCGCCGGGCGCGAGGGCCGGCCACGTGGGGCCACCGGCTCCGCACCTGAGCGGGTAAAACCGCCGCAGCGACTGCGGAAAGCCCCGCAAACCGCGCGGGGCTTCATTTTGGCCGAAGGGGCCGCCTTCCGGTGTGGAAGGCGGCCCCTCGTGCGTGCGGTGGAGAAGCGCGCTCAGGCGTCGGAGAGGGCGCGGTTCTTCTCGATGTAGCTGGTCCACTCCGGCGGCACGTCCGTGTCGGGAAAGATGGCCTGCACGGGACACTCCGGCTCGCAGGCGCCGCAGTCGATGCACTCGTCGGGGTTGATGTAGTACTGGTCGTCCGCCTCGTAGATGCAGTCCACGGGGCACACCTCGACGCAGCTGGCGTCCTTGGTGTTGATGCAGGGCTCCGTGATCACGTAAGGCATCTGATATTCTCCCCCAGGGTAGGGACCGGGATGTCTGCTGCTCTGTCGAAGCGTCGGAAGCGGTATGATAACGAGCGCCTCCACGGTTGTCCACCAATCTCGAACGATCGTTCGTTCAAGTCAATCCAGGTGGGTGTCGAACCACTCCAGCGAGGCGTCGGCCACCATGCGCAGCTCGGGGGTGGCGCCGGCGTACGGATGCTTTCCGCCGAAGCCGTGGTCGCCGCCCTCCACGATCAGCAGCTCCGCCGTGTCGCCCGCGGCGTCGAACAGCTGCCGGGCCTCCTCCACCGGCACGGAGGCGTCCGCGTCGCCGTGGACGATGAGCCAGGGGATGGCGAGGCGCGCGGCGGCGGCGCGGATGTCCAGCCGCTCGCGGTTGGCCTGCCAGTCCCGCCAGTACGCCGGGCCGACGGGCATCATCTGCCTGGTGCGCGCGTTCTCGATCTCCACGGTGCCGCCGGCGCGGAAGGTCTCCACCTGCTCCGGCGTCCAGCGCGCGCCGACGTCGGCGATGGAGGCCCAGGTGACCAGCGCGTCCACCCGCGGGTCCCCGGCCGCCACCAGCACCGCCTCGCCGCCGCCGCGCGAGTGCCCCAGCAGCCCGATGCGGCGGGTGGGCCGGCCCAGCAGGGCGCCGCCGGAGAGCGCGT
>DASTNU010000178.1:0-6971 GCA_035720605.1 Longimicrobium sp.
TTCGCCGCCTCCGACTTCACCACCGAGAAGATGATGAAGAAGACGAACAGGAGAAACAGGAAGTCCATGGCTCAGGCCCCGCTGCCGACCGGATTGCTGTTCGGCGGGCCCGCCGGGCCTGCGGGCGCGGCCAGCGCACGCCGCATGGAGGTGTCGCTCTGCATGTTCTGGATACGGGCGTAGTCCATGATCCCCAGGTTGCCCGCGCGGAACGCCTCGGCCATGGCCAGGGGCACCTGCGCCTCCGCCTCCACCACCTTGGCCCGCGCCTCCTCCACCCGGGCGCGGTTCTCCTGCTCCAGCGCGACCGCCATGGCGCGCCGCTCCTCCGCGCGGGCCTGGGCGATGCGCTTGTCGGCCTCCGCCTGGTCCGTCTGCAGCTCCGCGCCGATGTTCTTGCCCACGTCCACGTCGGCGATGTCGATGGACAGGATCTCGAACGCCGTCCCCGCGTCCAGCCCCTTGCTCAGCACCGTCTTGGAGATGTTGTCCGGGTTCTCCAGCACGGCCTTGTGGCTGGCCGCGGAGCCGATGGTGCTGACGATGCCCTCGCCCACGCGCGCCAGGATGGTCTCCTCGCCCGCGCCGCCCACCAGGCGGTTGATGTTGGCCCGCACCGTCACGCGCGCGATGGCGATGAGCTGAATGCCGTCCTTGGCCATGGCGGCCACGCGCGGGGTGCTGATGACCTTGGGGTTCACCGAGGTCTGCACGGCCTCCAGCACGTCGCGGCCGGCCAGGTCGATGGCGGTGGCCTGCTGGAAGTTGAGCGTGATGCCCGCCTTCTGCGCGGCGATGAGGGCGTTCACCACGCGCTCCACGTTGCCACCCGCCAGGAAGTGCCCCTCCAGCTGTCCCGCGTTCAGCGCCAGGTCGGCCTTGTGGGCGGTGATGAGCGGCAGGACGATGCGCCCGGGGTTCACGCGCCGCAGCCGCATGGCGAACAGCTGCGCGAGCCCCACGTACACGCCGGACGACATCGACTGGATCCACAGCCCCAGCGGGATGAAACGCAGGAAGATGGTCAGGCCGATGAAGGCCAGGAACACCAGGAGGAAGGTATACGCGACGGGATCCATGGTCGTGTTCTCGCGTGACGGAGGTTCGGTGGCCCGCCACCGGGCGGGAGCGGCGCACCAGGCGGCTGCCGGCGTGCGCGGAAGGGTGCTACGTGAAAGCGGCGAAAGAAGTTGCGAGCTGCTGCCGCTGATCTCGCCGGATCCGGGGGACGGCGATCGATCGAAATCGCCGCGACGAGGAAGGCGATCGAGTTGAATCCGCGGCTACGACTTCGCACTTTCCCCCTGCACGGCCGGCCCGCCCGCCGCCTCTCTGATTCCGGTCGCCCCCCCCGATGCGGTCAGGACGGCAGGGTTTCGTCGGCGGCGGGGGTGGGCGGGGGAAGGGGGATGGCGCGCACCACGTGGCGGTAGCCCTCGGCGCGCAGGATGCGGACGGGGCTGCCGGCCGTGATCCATCCCGTCTCGCTCACCACGTCCAGCCGCTCGCCCGCGACCTCCGCCGTCCCCGCCGGGCGCAGGTCGGTGAGCGCGATCCCGTCCATCCCTTCCAGCTCCGGCCGGGGAAGCGCGGCGATGTACCCCTCGTCGCGGCGCAGCATGCCGCCCAGCAGCGGGTCTCCCGCGCGGATGCGGTCGGCCAGCCCCCAGACGGCGACCCCGACGAGCGTGAGGCTGGAGATGATGACGCCCAGCGCGATCGCCACGTCCGCGGGACCGGGAAAGGGGCCGACGATGGCGAGCACCACCCCCGCGAGCACCGCCAGCAGCCCCAGCAGCGCCGCCACTCCGTGTCCCGGGATCAGGAACACCTCGACGGCCAGGAAGAGCAGCCCCGCGATCACCAGCAGCGCCGGCATCCACGGCGCCATCCCCAGGGCGCCCGCCGGCACGGCCGCGTGCGCGGGGACGGGAAGCGCGAGGGCGAGGAGCGCGGCGGCCAGGACGGGAAGGGAGCGCATGGGCGTGGCGGGGGCGGGATCCGGGGTTGACCAGACAAGTCTACGCTCTCGCGGCGGATCGTCCAAGCATTGCGGTCAGCGCTCGCCGGGGCGGATCCACTTTTCCGTGTCGGGAGGGGTGAAGGCACGCATCCGCTCGAGCAGCCGGCCGGGGTCGGTGTCTTCCAGCACCAGCTCGCGGTGCTGCGGGCGGATGAACCGCTCGGCGACGGCGTGGTCGAACATGGCCAGCAGGGGCGCGTAGTAGCCGGCCACGTTCAGCAGGCCGCACGGCTTGGGGTGAATGCCCAGCTGCGACCAGGTGATGACCTCGCAGAACTCCTCGAAGGTGCCGAAGCCGCCGGGGAGCGCCACGAAGCCGTCCGCCAGGTCCGCCATCAGCGCCTTGCGCTCGTGCATGGAGCCCACGACGCGCAGCTCCGTGAGGCCGTGGTGCCCCACCTCGCGCCGCATCAGCGCCTCGGGGATCACGCCGGTCACCTGGCCGCCGGCCTGCAGCAGCGTGTCCGCGACGATGCCCATCAACCCCACCCGGCCGCCGCCGTACACCAGCCCCATCCCCAGCTCCGCCAGCGCCAGGCCCATGGCGCGCGCGGCGTCGGCGTACTCGGCGCGGGCGCCGGGGCTGGACCCGCAGAACACGCAGATTCGCTTCATCGACTCATCGGGCGATCAGGAACTGCAGGTTCTCACGCAGAGGAAGCGAAGGAAGCAGGGAACTGCACGGGGCTCCCCTGCTTCCTTCGCTTCCGCCGCGCGAGCCATTTTCCGCCGCGGGTCTGCTCAGTGGTCCGTGTGGGCGGAGTCGGCGTGGCCGGTGTCCGGGGCGGCGGGTGCGGCCGCGGGTGCCGTGGGGGTCGCCTGCGGCGTGGTGGTGGGCGCGGAGTCGGCCGGCGCGGCCGTGGGCGCCACGGGGGGCTGCGCATCGGTGCCGCCCACCATCTCCGTCGTCAGCGGCGGGGGCGGCGCGGCCGCGTCGTTCACGGCGTCCTGCCGCTCGCCCGGCTCCTTGGCGCACGCGGCCGCCAGCACGGCGACGGCGATCATGCTGGAGCGAAATCCCGCGAAACGGCCCATGTGTCCTCCAGTGAGAGATGCGGTTCGGTTGCGCGTCAGGATACGGTGCGCGGAGGCGGGACCGCAACAGCAGGGAATAGGGAACAGGGAATCGCCTGCAAAAGCAGACGCCCCGGCGGTGAGTGCACCGCCGGGGCGTCTGCGTGAAGGGCGGGATCGCCGCTCAGCGCGCGGCGGCCAGCTCCTCGCGCTCCTTCTTCGCGGCCTCGATGACCTTGCTCACCTCGTGCGCGGGGACCTCTTCGTACGCGTGGAAGGTGCGGGCGTGCGTGGCGCGGCCCTGCGTGAGCGAGCGGAGCGAGGTGCTGTACTTGTACAGCTCCGCCTGCGGCACCAGCGCGCGCACCCGCTGGTTGCGGCCGGCCGGCTCGATGCCCAGGATCTGTCCCCGCCGCTGGTTCAGGTCGCCGATCACGTCGCCCAGGAACTCGTCCGGGGTGAACACGTCCACCTGCATGATGGGCTCCAGGATGACGGGCTGCGCCTTCTCCGCCGCGGAGTTGAAGGCGATGATCCCCGCCATCTTGAACGCCATTTCGCTGCTGTCCACGGAGTGGTAGCTGCCGAAATACACCTCCGCCTCGAAGTCCACCACCGGGTAGCCGGCCAGGATCCCGCGCGCCGACGCCTCCTGGATCCCCTTGTCCACCGCCGGAATGAACTTGCCGGGGATCACCCCGCCCACGATGGCGTCGGTGAACTTGTAGCCGGAGCCGCGCGGCAGCGGCTTCAGGCGCACGTGCGCGTCGCCGAACTGGCCGCGCCCGCCCGTCTGCTTCTTGTGCCGCCCCTGGGCCTCGGCCTTGGCGCGGATCGTCTCGCGGTAGGGGATGCGCGGCGCCCTGACCACCACGTCCACCCCGTTCTTGCGCTTGAGCCGCTCCAGCTGCACCTCCAGGTGCAGCTCGCCCAGGCCGCGGGCGATGGTCTGCCCCAGCTCCGGGTTGTACTCGCTGGTGAAGCAGGGATCTTCCTCGTGCAGCTTGTGCAGCCCCACCGAGAGCTTGTCCTCCTCGCCACGGGTGGCGGGCTCCACCGCCACCGCGATGTCGGGCTCGGGAAAGTCCACGCCGGCCAGCACCAGCGGGTGGCTGGGCGCGCTGAGCGTGTCGTTGGTGTGCGTGTCCTTGAGCTTGGCCACCACGCCGATGTCGCCCGCGCGCAGCCCTTCCACCTCCAGCCGCTCGCGTCCCTGGGGGATGGAGAGGTGCGACAGCTTCTCCGCCTTCTCCCGGGTGGCGTTGTAGACCTCGGCGCCGTTGTTGACCGAGCCGCCGTAGATGCGGAAGAAGGAGAGCTCGCCCACGTGCGGCTCGCTGGTGGTCTTGAAGACCAGCGCGGCGAACGGGTCGCTGTTCAGGTTGCGCAGCTCCACCACCGTGTCGCCGCGACCCTGGGCCAGCTCCGCCGGGCGCTCCTGCGGGCTGGGCATGAGCTCCACCAGCTTGCTGAGCAGGGCGCGGGCGCCCCAGGTGCGGTGGGGGGCGCCGCAGAACACCGGGTACAGCTCGCCGCGCAGCATGGCCTGCTTCAGCGCGTGCAGCGCCTCGTCGCGGGTGATGGTGTCGCCTTCCAGGTAGTGCTCCAGCAGGGTGTCGTCGGTGCTGGCGATGGTCTCGATGAGGTCGTCGTAGTACTTGTCGACGATGGGCTGCAGGTCGGCGGGAACGTCGTCCTCGTCGTAGTCGCCGGTCTGCGTGTTCTCGTGGTAGTAGTGCACCTTGTCGCTGAACAGGTTCACGATCCCCTTGAAGTCCTCGCCCGCGCCGATGGGCACCTCGACGGGGATCGCCTTCGACGTCAGGTGCTCGCGGACGTCCTGGTAGACCCGCTCGAAGTCGGCGTTCTGGCGGTCCATCATCGACACGAACAGGATGGCCGGCAGCGCGCGCTCCTGCACCAGGTCCCACACCCGCTCGGTCCCCACCTCCACGCCGTTCACCGCCGAAAGGCAGACGAGCGCGCCGTCCGCCACGCGGATCCCCGCGCGCGTCTCGCCCTGGAAGTCCAGGTAGCCGGGGGTGTCGATGAAGTTGATCTTGCTTTCCATCCACGCCGCGTGGGCCACCGACACGTTCATGCTGATGCCGTGGCTGGTCTCCTCGGGCGTGAACATGGTGAGGGCCGTCCCGTCGTCCACGCTGCCCTGGCGCCGCGACGTGCCGGCCGTGAAGCAGCACGCGTCGACCAGGGTGGTCTTTCCCGATCCGCCGTGTCCCACCACGCACACGTTGCGAATGCGGTCCGTTGTGAAAGAGGGGGCTGACGCCATGTGCACCTCCTGGCTAGAGGGAGGGTTGAGGAGCACCGCCCGTTCGATTGCAGAAACGCGGGCGGATTGTGACAGTTGCGCGCCCCGCGCCCCGGCGTCAAGGGTTTCCCCTCCGCCGGCGGCAGGGGCAGGATTCCCGCTACTCGTCGCCGCGCAGCCATCCCTTGCGCGCGAACCAGAGCAGCAGCAGGAGCGCGATGCCGCCCATCAGCCCCAGCGCGAAGGGAAGCCCCCACCACCAGGCGCGCAGCGGGTGCTCCACCTCCATCCCGTACACCCCGGTGACGAAGCTGAGAGGGATGAAGACGGCGGCGAACACGGTGAGCACCTTCATGATCTCGCTCATGCGGTTGCTCATCGTGGTGAGGTACAGGTCCGTGAGCGAGCCGGCCAGGTCGCGGTACGTCTCCACCAGGTCCATCACCTGGAAGCAGTGGTCCGCCGTGTCGCGGAAGTAGACCACGGTGTCTCCGCGAACCAGCGGCCCCGGCTCGCGCACCACGCAGTTGAGCGCGTCGCGCATGGGCCACACGGCGCGCCGCAGCTGCAGCAGCTCGCGCTTGGCCAGGTGCAGGCGGTTCATGGCGTCGCGCGAGGGGCGGTGGACGATCTCCTCCTCCAGCGCGTCCAGCCGGTCGGCGTACGCCTCGGCCACGGGAAAGTAGTGGTCCACGATGGCGTCGATCACCGCGTACGCCAGGTAGTCCGGCCCCGCGTGCCGCAGGCGCCCGCGGGTGGCGCGGATGCGCTGGCGCAGCGGGTCCAGCACGTCGCCGGGGCGCTCCTGGAAGGTGACGACGAAGTCCGCGCCCAGGAACACGGACACCTGCTCCAGGTCCAGCTCCGGCGCCAGCCGCGCCATCTTCACCAGGAAGAAGGTGTGGGTGTCGTCGTAGCTTTCCACCTTGGCGCGCTGCCGCACGTCCCCCAGGTCCTCCAGCGCCAGGCGGTGCAGCTCGAAGATGTCGCCGATCTTCCGCAGGGTGGGCGCGTGGGCCACGCCGTCGACGTTCACCCACACCACCGGCCACTTGCCGCGCATCTGCCGCAGCAGCTCGAAGTCTTCGACCGGCGCCTCGGTGATCTCGTGCGGGCCGTACGCCATCACCGTCACCGTGGGCGGCAGGGCGCCGGGCTGGGAGACCAGCGTGCCGGGCTCCGCGCCGGGCGCGGGCCGCGGCCGCCGGTGCACCGGCTCCAGCGTCGTCGCCGGCAGGGCGAAGGGAAGGCGGAACAGGTCCCTGCGCTTGAGGTTCATGTGCCGTGCATCCGGTCGCGTCCAACGGCTGGCGAAGCCGCCGCGACGACCGTGCGATGACCGTCTGCGCGGACAGAGCGGCGGGTGCGAATCATGCGATAAGTGACGGAATCTGGTTCGATGTTTCGGCGAGCCCGCGTCCCCGGGATGCGAGCCGCGTTGCGTGGCGGGACCGCGCCATCTGCCTTCACCCTCCACACAGGATTGGACCGATGAAGAAGATGAAGCTGAACGTGGATGCGCTGGCAGTCGAGTCGTTCGACACCTCCGACGCGGAGCGCAGGCGCGGCACGGTGTTCGGCGAGCAGTGCACCTGCCACACCAACTGCACGTGCCCCGGGTGCAACACCTGCGACGAGAGCTGCAACGGCACCTGCGTGTGG
>DASTNU010000179.1:0-3837 GCA_035720605.1 Longimicrobium sp.
TGCGGGTGGTTGCGAAGCGGGAGGCGGAGCGCGCCGTTCTCGGGGGTGACGCGCAGCGCCACCAGGCTCGCGCACCCTGGAAGGGCCGCGGCGGCCAGTGTGCCCGCCGCCACCTCCAGGAAGGCTCTCCGGTCCATGCTCAGCGCGACTCCACAAAGTCGAGGAGGGCGGCCCGCGCGGCGGGACTCATGCCGGCGAAGGCGTCGCGGGAGCGCTGCGCTTCGCCTCCGTGCAGCATGATCGCCTCCTCGACCGTGCGGGCGCGCCCGTCGTGCAGGAGGAACGCGTCGCCGTTCAGGAAGTTGCGCATGATCCGGAGGCCCCATAGCGGCGCGGTTCGCCACTCGCGGCCTGTCGCTTGGCCGTCGGGGCGCCCGTCGGCCAGCGCGTCTCCCATGTCGTGCAGCAGGAGGTCGGAGTAGAGCGGCACCGGCTGGTTCGCCAGCGCGGCGATGGTGTTGGAGCCGGTGCGCAGCTCCGGGACATGGCACGCCGCGCAGCCGGCCGACTGGAACAGGGCTTGGCCCTCTTCGCGGCGGGCGGTCATCGGTCCCGGCGCCGGCGCCGCGAGTGTACGGAGGTAGGCGAGCACCGCGAACAGCTCGTCGGCCGGCAGCTCCGGGTCCGGCACCCGGTCCGCGGCCTCGGTGGCGCGGCTGGCCAGCGGGTTGGTGTTCTCCTGGTCCAGGAAAGCGTTGGTGATTCCGATGTCCTGCTGGTACGCCTTCGCCGTCTGCAGCAGCAGGCTGCTGACCTGTGCCTTGCGGCCGAAGCGGCCGACCCGGGGGTCGTTCCCGCCGCCCGGTTCGCCGATCGGGATGAAGTCGTCGGGGGTGACCATGTTCGGACGCCCCGAGATCCCGTCGCCGTTGGTGTCGTGCGGGTCCGCACGCGCCAGGATCGCCGACTCGGGGATCGCCTCGATCAGCCCGACGCCGAAGACGGGCGGCGGCAGGCGGAGCGAGGCGTGCACTCCGGGCGGAAGGCGCTCGGGCTCCGCACCGGGGATGGCTTTGTCCTGCAGCTGCGGTCCGCCCAGGTGCGGAACCAAATCCTCGCCGATGCTGAAACGGACGAGCGCGTTCTCCGTCCGACCGCGCCCGTCCGCGCTGTGGCACGAGGCGCAGGAGACGTTGTTGAAGATGGGACCCAGCCCCTCGCTGATGGAGAACCCGCGTTCGAACGCCGCGTCCCCGCGCGCGAAGGCGGCGAGCTCCGCTGGGGTGAGGCCCGGCAGCGGGCCGTCGAAGACGTCCCCGGGCTCCGGAGCCGCCGTAGTGAGCGCGTCGCACGCCGTCGCAGCGAGTGCGGCGAGCATCGCGGCGACCCTCGCCAAGCGGACTGCGGTCCGTGAGGGACGGACGACTGGGGCGAGGGACTGCATGGCGGATAGGGATGCGAGGCCGTTACTTATCGAAAGTTTGTTTTAGAGTGCATTAAAACATCCGGCGCGTCAAGGGTTTCAGGCTGCGTGCTACGGCGTGCTGAACTCGGCAACGGTTGAGCGGTAGGCCGGCGCGCCAAGTGGCATCCCATCGCGAGGTCTCCGCCTGCCCCGCCGCCGATCACGATCACTTCGCTTTGTACGCCCGCTCCCCGTGCCGGCGCATGCCTTGACGTATCATTACTTGATGATATGTTCCGGATGATGGCACGTACCAGGGGACGGGACAGGAAAGAATCGGATGGCGTAGCACCGGAAGAACCTCACGAAGCCGATTGCGCACCCGCCGCTCTGGTAGATCCTCGCGCTGGCCGCGCCGGCGTTGCTCGCGGGGGCGCTGCTCACGACGTGGTCCGCGGCGGACCACAAGGAGAGGATGCGCAGCATGGCCGAGTACGACAGCATGCGCCTGCACGCGGTGGACAGCGCCAGGGCGTCGCGGGCTGGTGAAGCTGCGTCCCCGGCGGAGTTGGGCGCGGCCAGCAACTCTGCGCGCGAGAGTGGCCGGTGAGTGCCCCGCGGGCGGAGACGCTCGTGCCGTCCGCGGACGCACCTGCCGTGTCCTGCACCTTGGGCGTGGCTGGGATGGACTGCAGCGGCTGCGCGCAGAGCGTGGAGAACGCCTTGCGCGCGCTGGAGGGCGTCCAGGACGTCCGCGTGGACGTCGTCGGCGGGAAGGTGGACGTTCGGTACGCGGAAGGAAAGCTCGCGCGCGGCGACCTGGCCGGCGCGATCACTCGCGTGGGCTATCGGGTCACGGACGGCGGCTTCGGGAGGCGGGAGGTCTTTGAGGTCGAGGGGATGGACTGCGCCGACGAGGTGCGGCTGATCGAGGGTCGGCTCGGAAGCCTGCCCGGCGTCACCCGCCTCGCCTTTGACCTGGTGGGCCGCCGGCTGACCGTCGAGGGCGAGATTGCGGCCGCCGAGGTGGAGCGAGCGGTCGGCCAGCTCGGGATGCGGGCGCGCTTGGTCGGCGCAGCGCGCCAAGAGGCGACGTGGTGGGAGCGGCGCGGACGCCTGGTGCTCGCAGCGCTATCCGGCGTCCTCTGGGCCGGGTCGCTCGCGGCCGAGCACCTCCTCCACCTGGAGTGGCTGGCTGCCACGCTCGCGGTCGGGGCGATCGTGGCCGGCGGGTGGCACATCGTGCCCCGCGGGGTGCGCGCGGCGATGAACCGGGCGCTCGACATGAATTTCCTCATGTCCGTGGCCGCGGTCGGTGCCGTGCTGATCGGGGAGTACGAGGAGGGCGCCTCGGCCATGTTCCTGTTCGCGGTGGCGCAGCTCTTGGAGACGTATTCGATGGACCGGGCGCGGAACGCGATCCGTTCGCTGATGGACCTGGCGCCGGCGGAGGCGACCGTGCTGCGCGGCGGTCGCGAAGAGCGCGTCGCGGTGGACCGGGTGGAGCCGGGCGAGACGGTGGTGGTGCGCCCAGGCGAGAAGATTCCGGTCGACGGTATTGTGCTGGCGGGTCGCTCCGGCGTGAATCAGGCGCCGATCACCGGCGAGTCGATGCCGGTCGACAAGGATCCCGGTGCAGAGGTCTTCGCCGGGTCGCTGAACGGCGAGGGCGCGCTGGAGGTGCGCTCGACGAAGCCCGCGACCGACACTACGCTCGCCCGGATCATCCACGCGGTGGAGGAGGCGCAGGCGAGCCGCGCGCCCAGCCAGGCGTTCGTGGACCGTTTCGCGCGCGTCTACACGCCGGCGGGGGTCGTGCTCGCGCTGCTGGTGCTGCTCGTCCCACCTCTACTTGGCTGGGGTGACTGGGGCACGTGGGTCTACCGCGCCCTGGCGCTGCTGGTGGTGGCGTGCCCGTGCGCGCTCGTGATTTCGACGCCCGTCACCATCGTCTCCGCGCTGGCGGGGGGCGCCAGACGCGGCATCCTGATCAAGGGGGGCCTGCACCTGGAGACCGCCGGCCGCGCGCGCGTGGTGGCGCTGGACAAGACGGGGACGCTCACCGAGGGGCGTCCGGAGGTCGTGGAGGTGATCGCGCTGGACGGCACCTCGCCGGACGAGGTCCTTGCCCTCGCCGCAGCCGCAGAGGCACGGAGCCAGCACCCGCTCGCCCAAGCCGTGCTCCGACACGCGGAGGAGCGCCGCGTGGCGCTCAGGCCCGCCACAGACGTCCAGGCGATCACCGGCAAGGGAATCCGGGCGAGGGTTGGGGTCGAGGCCGTCTACCTCGGCAGTGAGCGGCTCTTCACCGAGTTGGGGGCCATGGGTGCGGTGGCGCGCGAACGGGGCGCCGCCGCCGCTGAGGCAGGCCGCACTGCGGTGCTCGTCGGGACATCGGAGGCCGAGGGCACACCCGTGCGGCTCCGCGGGATGGTCTCCATCGCGGACCGCGTGCGTCCCGGGGCAGGCGAAGCCCTCCGTGCGCTGCACCG
>DASTNU010000180.1:0-8542 GCA_035720605.1 Longimicrobium sp.
ACCCACTCTTCTTCAGGATTCGAGATCAGATCAGCTCGCGCAGCGGCAGCAGCACGTCGAGCAGCGCTCCGTCGCGGCGCAGGACCAGGCGGCGCGTCTCGCCGGGGCGGCGCAGCAGGGCGCGGATCGCGGCCAGCTCCATCTCCCCGGCCGCGTGGCCGTCGATGCTGACGAGCTCGTCGCCCACGCGCACGCCGGCGGCGGCGGCCGGGCCGCCGGGGACCACGTGGCGCACCCGGGGGCGGCGCAGCGCCTCGCCCTCCGCCACCAGGTACAGGCCGCTGGCGTCGTACTCGGCGGGAACCTGCAGCGCCGGGGTGGGCTCGAAGATGATCCGCCGCCGCGAGTAGTCGATGAACATGCGCGTGCCGCGAAAGACCGGCGCGCCCACGCTGCCGTCCGCCCAGGGAACGGTCAGAAAGCCGCGGTCCTCCTCCGCCACCGACACCGTGGGCCCCGGCACCCGCAGCCCGCCGATGCGCAGCGCGGGAATGCGGTGCAGAAAGCCCATCACCATCCCTCCCACCCCGGTGCCCATCGGCGCGTGCAGCCCGCCCGCCAGCGCGCCGTGCTCCCGCGCGAAGCGGCGCGACACGCGCACGGATAGCCGCGACGAGCCCAGGTCCACCGCCAGCCGCGCGCGCGCCGTGGACCCGTCGTCCAGCTCCAGATCCACCAGTGCCACGGGGATCGGGTTGTCCAGCGAGACCGGCACCTGCACCCCGTCGCCGCGGTAGTCGAAGCTCCGCGGCTCGTACATGCGGATGCGCTCTCCCGCGTAATCGACCTCCACCACCCAGCGGGCGAAGAACTCCAGCCCGATGGTTCCCTGGATCCGCTGTCCGGTCGCCTGCATCACGCCGGTCAGCGGCACCACCCCCATGCGCAGGTCGCGCAGCTCCAGCGGCCCCACCCGCAGCGAGCCTACGGTGCTCATGGACAGCCGCGCCGCGCCGGTGCCCAGCGCCTGCACCGGCTGCCCGTTCTGCGCGATCCCCTTCTCCGCGGCCCAGGCGGAGTCCAGCACCGAGGTGGCGGATCCGGTGTCCAGGATGAGGTCCGCGGGAACGCCGTCCACCCGGGTGTGGAGGACGACGTAGTCGTTCACCAGCGTGAACGGCAGCTCCGCCACGGGCGCCGCGCCGTGCACGGCGACGGGCGTGTCCTGTACGGCGATCGCGTCCAGTGCGAGCATGGAAAGTGTGCGGTGGATGAGGGGGGCGGGCGGAACGCCGGGCGGCGTGCGGGAGCTACGGGGTGAGACGCTGGTTTCTCACGCGGCGTTGCCCGCCCCCGGCACGTGAGGGGCACGTTGTTTCCTGGGGATGCTGCTGACCCTCGCGCCTGCAACAGTCATCCTGGGGGAGGCGCCGCGCGTAAACCTTGGTGCTGGTGTTGCCAACTCGCGCCGGCGGTTGTCTTCCTGAGGGAGCGCACACGAGTAACCTGAAGTAGTGCAACCGTTTGCGCGCGACCGAAGGACCTTCTCTCCGCCAGCGAGGGGCAGGACCGGCGGCAGAAATTCAGCCCCCGCGGTTCTGCCGGCAAGATCCTTCGGTCGGCGCCAAAGTACCGTGCATGCTGAAGTTACACGCGGCGCCTCCCTCAGGAAGACAATCGGCCGCGCGAGGTTTAGCCAACACCCTCTCAGGATGACCATCACGGCGGATGTCAGCGGGGTTCAGCGAGGACACCGCTGGATCGGGGTCCGATCCTACATCCGGTGCAGCCGTGCCAGCGCGGCTTCGGCCACGCGGTCGGCGTCGCGGGCGCTGAGGGTGTGGTGGTTGACGATCATCGAGAAGACCAGCCGTTCCCCCGCCGCGGTCGTCAGGTAGCCGGAAAGCGAGCGCACGCCGGAGAGCGTCCCCGTCTTGGCCCGCACGTGCGACTCCAGCGGGGTGCCGCGCATCCGCGACGCCAGCGTGCCCTCGCGCCCGGCGAGCGGCAGCGCACCATCGAACACCATGAACAGCGGGCTGCGGCTCTCGTGCTCCAGCAGCGCCACCAGGAACGCCGGCGCCACCAGGTTGTAGCGCGACAGCCCCGATCCGTCCGCCTGCGACAGCAGCCGGCGCGGCAGCCCCCAGGCCGCCACCATGCTGTCGATCGCCGCCACCCCCGCGCCGGCGGTCCCCATCCCCCGCAGTTCCGCGCCGAGCGTCTTGAGCAGGATCTCGCCGATCTGGTTCTGGCTGGGCTTCAGGAACGCCGGCAGGATGTCGCGCATCGGCGGCGAGGTGTGGGTAAAGAGGACGGTGTGGCGTGCCGGTTTGCCGCGCGCCGGGTCGTCGTCCGCGTCCAGGCTCCGCCCGCCCACGCCGATCCCCGCCTCCAGCAGCGCCTGCCGCAGCACCGCCGCGAAGAACCGCGTGTTGTTGCGGACGGACACTTCCCGCTCCACCGCCGTGTCCGCGGGAAGCGTCCCGGAAACCACGACGGCGCTGAGCGAATCCGCGCGGGAGACGGACACCGCCGCCGCGCTGTCCGCGGCGGTCGTCCACACGTTGCCTGCGACGGGCACCCACTCGTCGGACACGGGACGCGTCGTCACCGCGGCCGCGCGCTGGCCGGGTGCGGGCGCCACGCGCACGGTGACGAAGCCCTCGTTCAGCTGCAGCCCGCTCACCTCCGCGGAGTACGAGCTCTCCACGTCGTCCCACGCCCAGCCGCGCCCGAGCGCCTGGTCGTCGAACACGTCGTCGTTGCCGATGACGGCGCCGGTGATCCGCCGCACGCCGTGCGCGCGCAGGGAATCCGCCCAGGCGCGGAAGACCGTCCGCACGTCGCCGTGAAAGCGCTCCGAGATCGTCGGGTCGCCGCCGCCGATGACGATCAGGTCGCCGTGCAGCACGCCGTCGCGCACCTCTCCCGAAGCGGCGACGCGGGTGGCGTAGCGGTAGTCGTACCCGAGCGCCTCCAGCGCCGCCACCGCGGTGACGATCTTCATGTTGCTGGCGGGAACGAACATTCGCCCCGCGTTGCGCGCGTACAGCGTCTCGCCGCGGTCCAGCGAGCGCACCAGCACCCCCCAGTGCGCGTGCGCCAGCGCCGGGTCGTCGAAGATGCTGTCCAGCGCCGCCGCGACCGTGCTTCGCTCGTCCGGTGCCGGCGCGGGAGCGGGGACGGCCGCCGGGCGCGCGGCCGGGGTGCAGGCGGCGGCGAGGGCGAGGAGGAGCGGGGCGAGGGATCGGCGGATCGGCATCGTCTGCATCTGGTCAGTCCCGTGGATACGGACGGGCGAGCATCGCTTCCAGGCGCGCCTTTGCCTGCGGCCACTCGTCGTCCACGATGGAGAAGAAGACGGTGTCGCGCACGCGGCCGTGGTCGGTGAGCATGTGCTTGCGCAAGATGCCTTCCTCCCGCCCGCCGATGCGCTGGATGGCGCGGCGCGACCGCTCGTTCAGCGCGTCCGTCTTCAGCTCCACCCGCATGCAGCCCAGCGTCTCGAAGGCGTGGCGCAGCATGAGGTACTTGGCCTCGGTGTTCACCGCCGTACGCTGCCAGGGCCGCGCGATCCACGTCCACCCGATCTCCACCCGCCGGTTGTACGCGTCCGCGTTGCCGAACCGCGTGCTTCCCACCGGCTCGCCGCTCGCCGCGTCCGTGGTCACGAAGGGGAGCGCCGTGCCCTGCGCCCGCGCCAGCAGCGCCTCCTCCACGTAGCGGCGCATGTCGTCCTCGCTGTGCACCTGCGAGATGGTCCAGCGCCACAGCTCCGGGTCGCCGCCGATCCGCCAGAGCGCGGGAACGTGCTCCGGCGTCATGGGCACCAGGCGCGCGTGGCGGCCCTCCAGGATCACGGGATCGAGGTTCATTCGCACCGGTGGATGACGGGGGTCCGGCCGACAAGATGGCCGACGGCGGGCGGGATGGAAAGCGGGACGGGGAATTTCCCGGGCTGCGCGCGGATGCGACGAGCGCACCGCGCGGGGGACGAACGACGAGTGCCCAGGAACCGACGCGGTTCCTGGGCACCTGATCCCTGTCACTCGGTACTTCCGGCCTACGCCCCCGTGCTCACGGCTCGGTCGGGAAGTAGCCCATCGTGGTGCCCGGCAGCTCCGCCGAGACGGCGAAGACGCTCTCCTGCTCCACGAGCGCCAGGTTCACGCCCACGGCAGCAGCCTCGGTCAGGTTCTCCAGCGAGACGATGCAGGGACGGTCGGACAGGTACGCCATGCTCTTCCTCCGGAATGGGTGGATGGAACGAAACGGGACCCGCCTGCCGTCGCGGCCTGGACGGGTCCCGCGGGCATCGAGGAGCGAGCGCCCGGAACGCGGCGTCGGTTTCCGGGCACCCCATCCAGGACGCGCGATCCTGCCGATCCCCCTACACCGCCGCCGGGACCGGCACCGGCGTCGTGGGATCCGCCGCCAGGCGCTGCCCCTCGGTGGGGTTGTAGCAGTCCGTCATGATGGCCGGGCAGCGCATGCACGCCGCCTTGCCCTCCTGCTTCCACCACCGGCAGTCCGGGCGCAGCTGGCACGCCGGCAGCGCCTTCGTCACCGCCGGCATGAGCTGCACCAGCTTGGTGGCCAGCCTGCAGTCGTGCCCGTCGTAGTGCGAGCAGCCGCTCCCCGCGCACGGCGCGCCGAAGCGGAACACCTCCGTCGGCTTGACCGGGCCCGAAAGCGCCAGCAGCTCGTCGGTAACGGGGACGCGTCCCTCCAGGTAGCCCACGCGGCGGTCACCCGTGGTGCCGCCCACCACGCCGAAGGCGAACGCCCCTTCCTGCCTGGGCTGCGCGCTCGGGCAGTACGGCACCTCCGGCGCGGCCGTGGCCGCGCCGTGCCCGTTCGCCGTGCCCGTGCTCACGGCTCGAAGGGCGGCTCCGTGGGCCAGATGCCCGTGGTGGGGCCGATCACGCCGGTCGCGCTGAGGCTCTGGTCCACGAGCGCCAGGTTCACGCCCACGGCGGCGGCCTCGACCAGGTTGTCCAGCGAGACGATGCACGGACGTTCGTACTGGTACGCCATGTTCTTCCTCCGGAACTGGGGGTGGGGATGGGATGGGGGTGGATGCGCCTGCGGGAGAGCCGGCGGAGTTTCCCGCCGGGATTTCCGCACACGTTCGTTCGACTCTAATCGCAACCTTTCCCGCCGTCAAGTGAAAAATGAAAACATCTGCCGCGTGCGCGCGAAAGGTGTTCACTCAGTGCCTGGCTCCGCCACCATCGAGACATACTGCGCTCACTAGGCGCCTGCGTCGGGCCCATCCGCTCGTTTCTCCATTCAGCACAGGGTACCGCCGCGGGACGGCGTGCGGAGCGGTGCGGGATGGCTGAATCCATCGTGCGGCGGGCGCGTACAAACAGATGGCAGGGCAGCACGGTCCTTGCGGCTTCGCGGCGCGACGTGGATGCTGATGGAGGCGCGGAGCGGTGCAGCGGCACCCCTGGTTTCGCGCGGCGAGAGCCGATGGGAGAAAGATTCCGCGCATGACCCGGATCACCGATCCGCACGAGAAGTCCCCGGCCGTCCTGATCGTCTCCGCCGCCAACGGCACCGGCCACCTGCGCGCCGCCGAGGCGGTGCGCGAGGCGTTCGCCGTGAGCGACCCCTCGCTGCACGTGGAGCACGTGGAGCTGCTTTCCATCGCGCCGCGCTGGGTGCGCGCCTTCTACGGCTCGCTCTTCGAGAGCATGGTGGCGCGGGCGCCGCGGCTGTGGAAGGAGATCTACCGCTTTACCGACGGCGAAGGCCACAACCGCGCCTACTGGGGCCCCATCGCCCACCGCACCCTCTTTCGCGCCTTTCGCAAGCTGCTGCTCTCGCGGCCGTGGAGCGTGTGCCTGTGCACGCACTTTCTCCCCGCCCAGCTGGCCGCGGGGCGCCACGGGCTTCCCCCGTTCGGGCTGGCGATCACCGACTTCGGGCTGCACCGCTTCTGGGTGCAGCGCGGCGCCAGCAGCTACTTCGTGGCCACCGACACCATGGCGAAGGACCTGCGCAGGCGCCTGCGCCGCGGCCGCATCGAGGTGACGGGCATTCCCATCGCCCCCGCGTTCTCCAGCGCGCCCGGCCGCGACGAGGCGCGGGCGGAGCTGGGGCTGGCGGCCGACCGGCCGGTGGCGCTGGTGATGGGGGGCGGGCTGGGGATCGGCGTGGAGGAGGGGGTGGCGGCGGCGCTGGCGGCGGCGCGGCCGGACGTGCAGGTGGTGGCGGTGTGCGGCAAGAACGCCGCGGCGCACGCGCGCCTGTCCGCGGCCGGCGTGCCGGCGGAGCGGCTGCGGGTGTACGGCCACGTGTGCGGCATGGAGCGCTTTCTCGCCGCGGCGGACGTGGTGGCCGGCAAGCCCGGGGGGCTCACGGTGAGCGAGGCGCTGGCGCTGGGCCGGCCGCTGCTGCTCACCCGCCCCATCCCCGGCGCGGAAGAGGTGAACACGCGCGCCGTGGTGGAGGAGGGCGCCGGCCTGTGCGCCGGCACGCCGGAAGAGATGCGGCGCGCCTTCTACCGCATGTTCTCCGAGCCGGGGCTGCTGGAAAGCCTGTCGGCGGAGGCCCGGCGCATCGGCCGCCCGCACGCCGCCGCCACCATCGCCGCCGCCGTTCACCGCGACTACCTGCTGGGCCCCGCCATCGTGTGACCTCCGAATCTACGCATGCCGACGACCAGCCCTTCATCCGCGATCCAGATAGCCACAGATGACGGCGATCTGGTCGTCCTCGCTTATTTGTCGTTCCTCGAAGAGCAGATGGAGCGTCACCCTGGGCTGATCCAGCCACTGGATGAGCTTCTGGCGCGTGCCGGTGATCTGGTACGTAATATCCAGGTGAATCCGGACGAGGATCTCGGGGAGGACGTCTGCCTTCCGGATTGAACTACCGCGTCCTGTCCGCCCTCTCTATCCTTCCCGGTCGCCGGCGACCTCCACCTCCAGGCCGAAGGTGTCGGTGAACAGGCCGGCCTTGCGGCGCAGGGCCCAGCGCTCCAGCAGCAGGTCGCCGCTGCCGTCCAGCTCCAGCGCCAGCCGGTTCTTCCCCGCGCTCGCCTTCACCCCGCGCACCGCCTGCAGGTGCTCGCGGTCCAGCGCGTCGGCAATGCGCAGCAGCGAGGCCAGCTTCACCACGCGCTCGCGGTCGTCGCTGTCCAGCCCGGTGTACGGCTCGTGGTGCACCGCGGGAACGCCCTTGCGGTGGTAGCGCGCCACATTGGCGATCACGTTGGTCTCGCGGGGGGTGAACTCCGGGATCTCCGACTGCGAGATCACGTACAGCGAGTGCTTGTGGTGCTTCTTGTGGCCGATGAAGATGCCGATGTCGTGCAGCACCGCCGCCGCCAGCAGAATGCGCCGGTCCGCCGCGTCCAGCTTGTGCAGCTTCTGCAGCTGGTCGAAGAGCGAGCCGGCCAGGCGCGCCACGTGGGTGGCGTGCGCCTCGTCGAACAGGTAGCGCCTGCCCAGCGCCACCGCCCCCGCGATCGCCTGCTTCTCCTTGCGGACCTCGTGCGCCTCGTGGGTGGTCAGGTCGTCCACCAGGTCCACCAGCAGCCCGTCCTTGAGCCCCACCGCCGGCACCAGCACCTGCTCCACCCCCGCCAGCGTGGCCACGCGCTCGTAGACCATGGCGGCGGGAAGGATGACGTCCGCGCGGTCCTCGCGCAGCCCCAGCTGCTCCACCCGCTGGCGAAAGGAGAGGCGCGACAGCTTCTGGATGGCGCCGCGCAGCTCCGCCAGCGGGATGGCCGCCACCTTGCCGCGGCCGGGCTCCGACCCCACCAGCCGGGCCAGAGCCTCGATGTTGCCGCCCGTGGCGATGAGCCCCGCCGGGTTCCACTGCCGCGCGATGACGGGAATGCGCAGGGTAGCGGCGTACTCCTCCAGCAGCCGCTGAAAGCGCCCGGGCTCCTCGCCGGAGACGGCCAGCTCCTCCAGCAGCCGCACCGAGCCCATGGTGTGCGACTCGCTCCACAGGATGGCGGACTGGTCCACCAGCGACACCTCCACGCTGCCGCCGCCCAGGTCCACCAGCAGCCACTTCTTCCGCCCGAACGGCACCTGTGCCTTGACGGCCTCGTAGACCAGCCGCGCCTCTTCGGTGCCGGTGATCACCTCCAGCTCGATCCCCGCCTCGCGCCGCACGCGGGCCACGAACTCCTCGCCGTTGCGGCTTTCGCGGGTGGCGCTGGTGGCGACCGCACGGTAGTGCGTGATCCCCAGCGCCTCCATCTGCGCCCGGAAGCCGGAGATGGCCTCCACGGCGGCCTCCATGGGACCGCGCGCCAGCCGGCCGGAGAGAAAGACGTCGTGCCCCAGACGCACCGGCTCGCGCGCCTCCGCCAGCACCTGGTACTCGGCGGGCGCGGTGAACTCCGCCGCCAGAAAGCGGATGGCGTTGGACCCCACGTCGATCCCGCCCACGCGCAGCGGGAACGCCGGCGGCGCCGGGGACGAGTGGGCTTCGGTGCGGGTAAGGAGCTGGACCATGGGTGCGCGCAGGGGTCGGCTTCCGGCTGCGCCGGGACAGGCGCAAGGCGCGGACCGTGGAAAGGCTAGCGCGGAGGTGCGTGGGTGCGAAAGTGCGAAAGTGCGTGAGTGCG
>DASTNU010000181.1:0-5576 GCA_035720605.1 Longimicrobium sp.
CGCGTTCGTCCCCGTGCCGAACGCGACGCTGCAGTGCAGGCACTCGCGCCCCCTGTGCGACCGCACCCTCTCCACCGCCACCCCCACCACCGACGCGGACGGGCGCGCCGTGGTCCCCGTCAGCTACGACGAGGGCGAGGAGGGGACGCTCAACCCGTACTTCGTGGTGCGGATCGCGGCGGAGGCCGACCGCCGGGTCCCCGCGGGCGCCCCGGCCGACCGGCGGGTGACGCTGCCCGCGGAGTGGGAGACCCGCCACCACGCCCGGGCCACGCTGCGCGACCTGCACACCTACACCGACGCCGCCGCGCCGCTGGAGCTGCGCATCGGGGTGCGGGGGCGGGTGCGGATGGCGCGGACCGACTGGCGGACGGGGGTGCAGCACGACCCCCTGGCCCTGCCCCGCGAGACGGCGCGCGTGCACGTGGCCGACAAGGACGTCTTCATCTGGGACTGGCTGGCCGCCGACGACGCGGTGACCGGGTGGGGGTACGACCCCGGCCGGCGGGTGACGGAGGCGGCGCTGGACGGCGGCCCCCTGCCCTACGGCGATCCGCCTCCCGTGGCCCCCTACGCCATCGACGTCCCGCCCGCCGAGGCGCTCCCCCCCGCGGTGGACCCCCCCGGCGCGCCGCTGGGAACGCTGGGCGGGGGAAGCTTCCTGCACACGGGGGCGGTGGCCACGGACCCGCACGGCTTCGTCTTCGTGCTGGACGACGGCGGAACCACGCCGGTGGTGCGCCGCTTCTACCCCGACGGCACCCTGGCCGAGACCATCACCGCCGGGACGCGCGCAGGGTCCACCACCTTTCGCGCGCCCATGGGGATCGCGGTGGACCAGTTCCGCCACCTGTTCGTGAGCGAGGCGGCCCTGGGAAGCGAGCGCGTCTCCGTCTGGCGGATGGACGACCCGCAGGGGACCGTCGCGGGGACCGACGGGCGCTACCGCCACCTGGCCGACGTGACCGCCCCAGGCTTCAGCCGGCCGATGGGGCTGGCCGTGGTCCCCCAGCCGGTGGCCGACGCGCCGGAGCTGCTGGCGGTGGCCGATCCCGGCGCCGGCCGCGTCCGCGTCTTCCGCATCGACGTGGCCAGCGCCACCTGGGCCGCGCGCTTCCGGGCCAATCCGACCGCTTCGGTGGTGCACGTGGCGGACCTGTCCGGCCCCGAGCTGAACCATCCGGTGGCCGTGGCCGCGGACCGGGAGGGGCGCCTGTACGTGTGCGACGAGGCGCACCACGGCGTCACGCGGTGGGACCCCAACGCCGGCCGCACCGCCTGGACCTTCGGCGAACGCTGGGGCAAGGCGGGGAACGCGTCGGGCGCGGGCAACCGCGAGTTCAACGCCCCCTCCGGCGTGGCCGTGGACCCGCTGAACCGGTACCTGTACGTGGCCGACGCGGGGAACCGCCGCGTGCAGCGGCTGGACATCGGCGGCACGCCCCCGGCGGGCGCCCACCTGTGCAACTGGGAGCCGGCGGCGGCGCCCTTCCGCCCCGACCACGTGGCGGTGGACGAGCGGGGCGAGGTGTACGTGACCACGGTGGCGCAGGCCAGGCTGGTGCGGGGGTCGCCCTTCGACGCCGACGGCAGCCACCGCGCCGACGGGGAGCCCCCGCTGGCCGTCGGCACGCCGTGGACGGATGCGCACGACGCCGAGCGCATGCAGGCGCCCGCCTACGTGTCGTTCGGCCCGGACGGGCGGCTTTGGGTGAGCGACTCGCTGAACCAGCGGGTGACGGCGTGGCGCCGGGGCGAGACGGCGTGGCACTCCACCGGCCAGACGGTGAGCGGGGGGTTCTCGGCGACGGCGGGGGTGGCCGTGCTGGCCGACGGGACGATGTTCGTGGTGGACCCGGTGAGCAACCGGGTGCGCCGCTTCGACGCGGCGCTCGCCCACGCGGCGGACTTCGGCACCACCGGCGGCGGCGACGCCCAGCTGAACGGGCCGCGGGGGATCGCGGTGCTGCAGCTGAACGAGCCGGTGCTCGCGGTGGCCGACGCCGGCAACAACCGCGTCTCCCTCTTCCGCCGGGACGGAACGCCCCTGGCGCGGGTGGCGGGGCTGCCGGGATCGCCCTTCTCGCACCCCGAGGACGTGGTGGGGGTCGGCCGCCACCTGTACGTGGCCGACACCGGCAACCGCCGCATCGTCCACCTTCCCGTGAACGACGACGGCACCGTGGACCCGGGACGCTCCTTCGCCGTCCCCGGCGCGGCGGCCGAGCCGTGCGGCGTCTCGTCGTTCGAGGGGGGGCGCCTGCTGGTGACGGACCGCGCCGCCGGCGAGGTGCTGCGCTTCGAGCCCGACGGCACCGTCTCGGCGCGCTGGGACCTGCTCTCGCTCCTTCCCCAGGACGTCAACCGCATCTTCCAGATGGAGCTGGCCCGGCAGGTGATGCTGCACCGCCCCTCGCGCGCCGTGATGGGCCCCGACGGCACCGTGGCGGTGGCCGACACCGGGCACGACCGCGTGCGCCTGCTCCGCGTGCACACCGACGCCCTGGCCACCTTCACCAGCCTGGACGAGGACCTTCCCGACCTCTACACCACCCTGCGCACCGAGGCGCGCCCGCTGCAGGGGCTGCGCGCGGCCACCCTGGACGTGGGGTGGATCTGGGACGACGAGCCGCACACGCTGGAGACGGCGGTGGAGAGCTCGTTCGCGGGCGACGAGTACCTTCCCCAGCTCGTCCTGGGCGACGAGCGCAAGGCGAGCGCGGCGCTCAACGCCCTGCGCGTGGTGCGCGAGACGTGGCGCTGGATGGCGCACCTGACCCGCGAGGACGAGGCGGAACACCGGCTGGGCACCGACCGCTCCTTCCGCATCCAGTGCGACATCACGGGCGAGTCCCGCAGCCAGCAGACGTACGGGACGGACCACGTGATGCTCAAGCCGACCGCGAGGCGAGGGGAAGGCGGCGTGTGGGACGAAGCCGCGATCGTGCACGAGATCGCGCACTGGATGTTCCACCGCTCGGTGCATCCCAATCCCCCGTTCCGCATCTCGGGAGACAGCCATTCGGCGGGCGACATGCGCAACGGCTCGCACGCGGCTTCGGAAGGACACGCCCAGTACAACGAGCTCTTCTGGCCTCCCCAGTACGGCCCCTCGGACCGGGTGCGCGGCTACGCCCTGCTGGGCGGCTTCGGCCTGGACAACGTGGACGTGACGCCCGATGCCACGGCCACCCTGGAGTCGCTGTACGGGGGCGCGTGGACGCTCCCCGTCCCCACCTTCACCGCGCCGGGGCGGGGGCTGGCGGTGGAAGGGTATTTCTCCAACACGCTCTGGCAGGTGCACCACGCGCTGGTGGACCCCGAGATCCGCTGGGCCGACCAGCCGCAGTTCTGGTGGCACTACAACAGCCGGCTGAGCGACGCGCAGAGCCGGGCCTTCAGCCGGGTGCTGCGGCGCGCCCTGCGCATGTTCCCCGAGCGCCCCAGCGACGCGCAGTGGCAGAACGGAAGCGCCGAGTGGCTCAAGCAGATCCTGCGCGCCACGCGCGACTTCGCGCCGGGGCTCACCCGGGTGGTGCAGTCCATCTACGAGCTCAACAACCAGCTCATGCCCGAGATCGGCGCGGCGATCTCCACCGCGCCGGGGACGCCGCTGGGGGCCACGCTGAACGTGCCGGCGGGGGCGTCGCGGGGGATCGTCTTCACCCTGCGCGACGGCACCGGCGAGCCGCTTTCCGCCTGCCGGCTGCGCTTTGCCGTGGCCACGGCGGACCGCTGGGACGCCTTCGCGGGCGGCGGGCCGGCGGCCCTCCACGGCGGACCGGCGACCGGGGCCTCCCCCACGGTGCGGTACCGCGCCACGGACGGCGGCGGCGCGGTCGAGATCAGCTTCAACGCACCCCCCATCGCCGGAGCGACGGAGACCATTACCGTGAGCTACCAGCCCGACTTCGACGCCGACGCCGCCTTCGACCCGCCGGCGCGGGGCGACGACCGGGAGACGGCGTACCGCAAGCTGTACCTGAACCAGCTGCGCGCGGCGAACAAGCTGTGGGGGGGGACGGGAAACAACCGGGGCGCCATCGTCACGCGCACCCTCACCCTCAACGTCACCGCCTGATGCCGTTGCGCAGCGACATCGGCCGCGAGGTGGTCCGCGGGACCATCTGCAAGGACAAGTGGCGCGCGCGCGTCTCCGTCCTCTGCGCGGACGTGCTCCCCGCCGGACAGCCCTCTCCCCTGCTGGTCTCCGTCGCCTGGCGCGACGCGTCCACCGGCGCGCCGGTGGCCGCGGACGACGACGAGGTGGTGGAGCTTTCGCTGCGCCAGGCCACCCCGTCGGCGCTGGGGAACGCGGCGTTCGCGGGCGACGCCGGGCCGCGGCGGCTCACCGGCAACGTCGCCGAGCAGCTGCTGACCATCGTGGGCACCACGACGGCCACGGCGGGCACCTCGCGCCCCGCGGCGCCGGAGGTGGAGCTGGTGGTGAAGGTCGAGGGCGAGGAGCGCGCCGTCCTGCCCCTGCGGGTGGACGCCGGGCCGGCGGCGCTGCGGATGGAGGAGGAGGACGGCGATCCCCCGCCCACCGTGCTGGGCCCCGGCGCCCGCTTTCGCCTGCGCACCGCCGCGGCGGAGCCCCCGCCCGCCGGCGGCCGCATGCGCTGGGTGAGCGGCGCGCCCCCGGTGGCGCTGGAGGGGAGCGCCACGGCGCCGGTCGCCGAGGTTGCGGGCCGCTTTCCCCCCAGCGGCGGCCCGCCGCCCCCGCTCTGGCTGTGGGCGCTCTACGCCCCGCCGGGGGGGACGGAGGTGCTGCAGGCGTCGCACCAGTTCGCGCCGGGCGCCGTGCGCCTGCGGCTGTCGGGACGGGTGGTGGACGCCCACCCCTTCGCCCCCGGGGTGCCGGAGACGGTTCCCGGCGCGGAGGTGCGCGGCGGCGACGGCACCACCAGCAGCGCGGCGGACGGGACGTTCACGCTGGAGGCGGGGTTCGCCTACGGCGAGCTCCTGGTGGACGTGGAGCGGGCGGGGATCACCACCCGCCGGCTGCGCGTCTCCGTCACCGGCCAGCCCGGCGCGCCGGTGGACGTCGCCGTGGCGGACGCGGCCTCGGGGACGCAGCTGGGCACCGTGCAGCTTCCCGGCGCCGGCGCCACCGGCGACCTGGCGCTGGGGGACCTGGCCGTGGTCGTCCACAAGGTGCGGGGAACGGTGCTCTGGCCGGACTCGCGCACGGTGGACGACGCCGCCTACGCCGGCACCCCGCTGATGAACCGCCGCGTCTACGCCGTCCCCCTGGCCCCGGGCGACCCCGTCCCGCAGCGCCCGGCGGACACGCTGGCCTGGGCGGCGCTCAAGGCGCGCCCCGACTGCGTCTTCTCCGCCCGCCCCGGCCGCGCCGCGCAGGGGGAGCGCACGGCCGCGGACGGCGCCTGGGAGCTGCGCTTCGTGGACCTGGTCCCCGGGCGCCGCTGGCTGCTCTGGGTGGAGAGCCCCGACGCCGCGCAGGCGGCCGACCCCGGCCGCGCGGTGGAGACCCCCGAGTACACCGTGCGCACCGTCTACCGCGAGCTGCGCCGCCTGACCGCGCCGCGCGCCAGCCAGGTGGACGACACCGG
>DASTNU010000182.1:0-8198 GCA_035720605.1 Longimicrobium sp.
GCGCGCGGGTGCCCGCCATCGGCGGCTCGCCGCGGGGGTTGGTGCCGTTCGCCATCTTCATCCCCCCGCAGATCTCGCGGGTGACGTCGCGGCAGTAGGTGAGGTCGTAGATGTCGTTGCCGTCGCGCAGCTTAAGGTAGACGGTCTGGCCGCTCATCAGCAGGCCGCTGCCGGGCATCACGTTCGCCGTGGTCACGCCGCCGGCCTGGGCCTTCTGGATCCCCTCGTCGCGGGCGTCGATGGCGTCCAGGATGCGGACGGAGGGGTGCATGGGATTGCTGCGGTCCCCGCCGTCGCCGTCGCCGATGTGCGAGTGCGTGTCCACCAGCCCCGGCATGATGGTCTTGCCGGTGGCGTCGTGCACCGTCGCGTTCGCGGGGATGGCCGTCTCCGGCCCGCCCACGGCGGTGATCTTCCCTCCCTGCACCACCAGCACGCCGTTCTGGATCGGCGCGCCGGAGATGGGAAGGAGGGTGGCGCCCCGGAAGGCGTGCGGCTGCTGCTGCGCGTGCAGCGGCAGGGCCGTGGCCACGGCGAGGAGCGCCGCGGGCAGCGTGCGTCTCATGAGGGAACCGGGAACAGGGGGAGAGGGAACAGCCGGCAACGGGACTGCTGCGGCCAGGACGAGGGCGTCGCCCGCGTGCGGTTCCGGCGGCGCCATCACGATGGATATGTGTCGTTCGGATACAATATACGGGCGTTCGCCCGGTCGCCAGACGTCACCTGTGAATTTCTTAGCAGAGGGGCCCCTCCCCCGGCCCCTCCCCGCGCAAACCGCCGCGCGGAGAGGGGAGAACCCCCGGGCCCCCCCCGCTCGTTCCTCGCGGAGAGGGGGACACGCCTGCGTCGCACCCGTGGAGCGCGACTCGTCGCATCGACCGCGCCGCTCGTCCCAGCCCGGTGGTGCGAAGGAGGGGGCGCAGCCAGCTTGCGCGCGGGCCTCCGGAGGGCGCGGACGAAACGATTCTCCCGCCACGGCGACCCGTCACATCCATCCGGGATCGGGAGATGAAGAAGCTGACGCTGGACCTGGACGCGCTGGAGGTGGTCTCGTTCGACACCTCGCGGCCCGCGAAGGATAACGGGACGGTGCGGGGATACGAGTGGGCGTGGAGCGACGACTCCGTCTGCCCCACCGTATCGCCGAGCCGGCCCCCGCTCTACTGACGCGATCGGACGCGAGAACGACCGCGGTACGGCGCCTCGCCGTGCCGCAGTCGTGCGTTCAGTGGGGAAGGATCGAGGCGACGACAAGCATCCCGCTGCGTCCGCGGGGGCCCCTCCCCCCGGCCCCCTCCCCGCTCGTTCCTCGCGGAGAGGGGGAGAGCTGCACCTGCGAATCGCGGCGGAGCCATCCACCGTGCTGGCGCCGGGGTATACACCCCCTCCCGCGCAGTTTGCGGGAGGGGGTGGACGAGCCCAGGCGAGGCCGGGGGAGGGCCCTACCCGTTCAGCCGCATCACCCAGCGGTACGCCTGGATCTCGTCGCGCTCGAAGCCGTCGACGCAGCCCCACAGGTAGAGCTGGAAGACGCGGTAGGCGGCCTTGCCCCAGCGGCGCTCGATCTCGTCGCGGTGGCGGTCCAGGTTGCGGGCCCAGTGCAGCGTCGTAAGCCCGTAGTTGTGCCGGTCGTTGACCACGCTCTCGATCTCGAACGGGCTGCGCGCCACCTCCTTGAGGTAGTCGTGCAGGCAGAGCGGCGAGCCGTTGCCGCGAAAGATGTAGCGCTCGAAGAAGGCGGAGACGTCGTACTTCTGCCGGGTGGCGCTGGCGTCCAGGCAGATGCGCCCGCCGGGCCTGAGGAGCCGCGCGTACTGCCGCAGCGTGTCGCCGTAGTCCGGCAGGTGCTCCGTCACCCCCAGGTTCACGATGCCGTCGTACCGCTGCGCCGGGCGGTGCTGGTACAGGTGCTCGCGAACGACCTCGCAGGGCAGCCCCTCGCGCTCGATGAGCCCCGCGATGAAGCCCTCCGACGCGCGCGAGATGGTGAGGCTGGTGACGCGGACGCCGCGGCGCCCGGCGTGCTGCGTGAAGGCGCCCCATCCACCCCCCACGTCCAGCACGCGGTCCCCCGGCTGCGCGCCGATGGCATCCAGCGCGAAGTCCAGCTTGCGGGTCATGGCGTCTTCCAGCGGCTCGTCGTCCGCGGCGAAGACGCCCTGGCTGTAGCAGCGGTGGCGGCCGTCCAGGAAGAAGAGGTAGAACTCCGGCTCGCGGTCGTAGTGCTCGGCGATGAAGGCGCGGTCGCTGGCCACCTGGCCGAAGAGGAGGGGCCGCACGAAGCGCATGGCGCTGCGGATGGGGTGCCGGTCGCCGAACATGGAGCGCAGCGCCAGCAGCGGCTTGATCTCGCCGACCACGTCCAGCGCGCCGGCCAGGTACGCCTCGCAGACGGCCATGGCGTCCATCGTCGCCAGGGCGGCGGCGCCGCGGCGGTCGTTCACCACCAGCGTGGCGGCGGGCTCGCCGCGCCCGAAGAGGGTCGGCTCGCCGCCGGGAAGCTGCAGGGCGATGGGCGGCGCGCCCTGCCCCGCCATCCGCTCGTACCCATCCTGGACCATCCGTACCACGCGGTCGAACGATCCCATCGTCGGTGCCCCGGTGAGGGAATAGGGAACAGGGAATAGGGAATAGCCTGCAACGGCAACGGCTTTTGTCCGCGGGGTCAGCGCGGCCAGCCGGCCACGAGCATGGGCGAGCAGATCCTTCGGTCGGCGCGCCAGCTTCCGCGAGAAGCCGGGTCCTCGCGGCGCCTTCCTCAGGAAAACAACCGGACCGCCATCAACCCCGCCCGCTATTCCCTATTCCCTATTCCCCATCCCCCCGCCCTTCACCCACTCCGCCAGCGCCTCCCGCGCATACGCGTATCCCACCTCGGCGATCTCGTCCATCTGCTCGAACGCCATCAGCGCGAACGCGTCGATCGGCGGGCGCAGGCAGAAGTCCGCCTCCGAAAGCGCTGCCTTCTCGCGCCAGCTGCTGTGCAGCAGCGAGGCGCGCATCGCCACCTCCATGATGCCGGGAAACACCACGGGCCCGGTGGCCGGGCGCCAGAAGCGGCCGCGCAGCATCTCCCACCCCGTCGGCACCCGCTCGGCGGTGAAGCTGGCGTCTTCCTCCAGCGAGACCTCCGAGGCGACGACGATCCCCACCCCCTGGTCGCGCATCACGTCCGCGGGAAGGTTGTTGAGCAGCGCGCCGTCCACCAGCAGGTGGTTCCCTTCCAGCACCGGCGGGGCGAAGACGGGGATGGAGGCGCTGGCCAGCACGTACTTGCGCAGCAGGCCGGTGCGGTGCACCCCCATCTCCGCCGTGGTGAGGTTGCTGGTGATGCAGAAGAACGGCGTCCACAGGTCCTCGATCTCCGAGTCGCCGTACACGCGCTCGCCGCACACGACGCCCAGGCGGTTGTCCACCAGGGAGACCATGGGCACCGTCAGCTGCTTGTGCGGGCGCCACTCCAGGTAGATGCGGCGGTTGACGGCCAGCAGCTCGTCGGGCGGCACGCCCAGCGCGTACTGCGCCGCCACCGCCGCGCCCATGCTGGTGCCGCCGATGAAGTCTACCGGCACCCCCGCCTCGGCCATGGCGCGCAGCACGCCGATGTGCGCGAACCCGCGCGCGCCCCCGCCGCCCAGCACCAGCCCCACCGAGCGCCCGGCGAGCATGCGCCCCAGCCGCTCGAAGTCCGCCGCGCCGTCCCAGCGCAGGTGCACGTGCTCCCGCACCCTGCGCCCCGCCAGCCAGCGGCGGGTGCCGGAGGGACGCGTCTTTCCGTCCGGGTGGACGATGACCAGGACCTCGTGCGCGTCGGTGGCGCGGTCCTCCAGCTTCGCCAGCTCGCGCTCCACCGGGCCGGGGCCGGGGTCCTCGTCGGCGCGGGCCACCAGGAGCACGCGGTCCGCCTGCCGCATGCACCGGCGGGTCCACACGCTGGCGCCCTCCTCCGCCTGGTAGACCACGAAGCGGTGGTCCACCTCGCGCGCCTCCAGCCACGCCATCAGCCGCGCCGCGTCACCGCTCTGGCCCCACGCCTGGGCGATGCCGGCCTCGGCCATCCGCTCCTCCACGCCCCGCGCCGTCAGGTGCAGCGTGGAGCCGTGCGCGGCCAGCGCGGCGGCCAGCCGGTCGCAGAAGGCGGCCACCGGCGCGCCGGGGCTGGCGGCGACCACGGCCACGTTGGTCACCCGCCCCTGCGTCTCCGGCCGGCCGCGCGACATGCGGTCGATGACCAGCCGCGTGACGTGCCGCAGCGTCCGCGGCCGGCGGGCGACCAGCGTGTCGAACTCCGCGTTGGTGAAGCCCACCAGCACCGAGTCGCGCACCGCCTCCACCCGCTCGCCGCGCGGCTCGCAGCCGAAGAACGACATCTCGCCCACCATCTCGCCGCGCGCGGCCTCGCCCACCACGCGGGGGGCGCCGCCCTTCTCGATCCTGACCGTCCGCAGGCGGCCGCTGATCACCAGGTAGAGCGCGCCGCCGGTCTCGTTCTGCTCGAAGAGCAGCTCGCCGCGGCGGCGGTGCACCCACTCCGCCATCCCGTCCAGCTCCGCCAGCAGCGCGCCGTTCATCGTCCCGAAGACCTGGTGCAGGCGGCAGAGCAGCTGGTGGCGCTGGATGCGGTCCCACTGCGCGCGGAGCGGGGGAAAGCGCGCGGCCAGCCCGTCGCGGACCCTGTCGTCCACGCGGCCCAGCTCGGCGGCGGTGGCGGCGCGCACCTCCACGGAGCCGCGGCTGCCGGCCAGCACCTGCATCTCATCCAGCGCCTCGCCGGGGCCGATCGTCCGGATCAGCGCCTCGTCCTCCCCCGGCTGGCGCTCCAGGACGTGCAGCTCGCCCGCGAGGACCAGGTACAGCGCGGCGGGCGCCTGGCCGGTGCGGAAGAGCACGTCGCCCGAGGACACCTGCACGGCCTGCATGGCCGCGGCGAGCGCGTCGGCGGCGTCGGGCTCCAGGCCGGCGAAGTGCGTGGCGAGCTGGGCGTGAAAGTCGGGCGGGAGTGCCACGGAGTCCTGCATGGGGCGGTGTGGATCCGGGTCGGCTGGCGCCGCGGGAGCGGTCCTGGGACGCGAAGGCTCCCGTGAAGAGGATCGCAATGTACGTAGCACTCGCGAGCAAGGGCAAGCAGGTGCCACAGATGGGCCAAAACAGGTGGTGAGCGACGGAGTGACCACCAGATCCGGGAAAAGAAAGAACCTCACGCAGAGTCAGCAGAGTGAGCAGAGTTCTGGTCCGTGCAAGGGACGACTCTGCTTCCTCTGCTGACTCTGCGTGAGGCATGCTTTTTCAGGACTCGGTATGACGATGACGGGTGGCCGTGCGCGGAGCGCGGGAGCGCGGCGTTCGCATCGACGAGGAAGCCCGCGTTTCCGCGGGGCAGGCCGATCGATCTCCGCCATCCGCCAGAAAACGGCGACGGCGCCGGATCGGTGGAGAGATCCGGCGCCGCCGCTCCCTCCTACGCCTTGAGGCGCGCCCAGACCACGGGGATCTCGTGGCCGTTCAGGACGACGTCCGCGCCCTCGTAGACCTCGATCACCGCGAACTCCTCCGGCGTGCGCGCGTTGAGCTGGCGGGTGTCGCGGCCGTCGCCGTAGTGCAGCATCCGCCCGTCGGCATCCACCAGGAACCAGACGAAGTCCGCCGTGGTGCCGTCCGCCGCCACGCGGGGCAGGTAGCGGGCGACCAGCTCGCCCATCACCTGCGGCCGCGCGCCCTCCCGCTGCCCGCCGCTCCGGAAGGCGCCCGGCTGCCGGACCCGGCCCTCCGTCCGCGGCTCCGCGCCTTCCGGGGAGCGCCGGCGCTCACGAGCGCCCTGCGTCACCGCCTGCTCATCGGCCATCTGGCGCTCCAGCGAGGTCATCTCCCTCTTCGGCTGCGTGCCGGCCGGGACGCGCTCCCGGGTCGCCACCCGCGTGGCCCGCATCTCCTCCTCCGAGAGGTTGCGAATCCACACCACCTCCACCTGCCCGGGCCCCATCTGGCCGGGGGCGAAGGTGACCACGTCGATGGCCTCGGCGGGGTCCACCCGCCTGCGGTCCAGCGGGTCGCCCTCGCCGGGCACCACGCGCACGTCCATGTAGGCTTCCGGAGCGGGCCTGCGCTCCTGCAGCCGCTCGTGCCGCACCACCTTGCCGGCGGGGTCCAGCACGAAGAGCAGGTGGGCCTCGTCCGTCGCCGCGGCGCGGAAGACGTCCGGGTAGTGCTCCCGCACCGCCGCCTCGATCGCCGCGCGAGAGATGCGGACGCTGGAGCGCATCGCCACCGCCCCGGTGGAGGCCTCCTTCCGCGCGGACTGCATGCTGACGGAGACGGGCGAGGGCTGCACCGGGCCGGGCGTCTCGCACGCGGCCACGGCCAGGGCGATGGCCGCGGCGCCGAAGCCGGCGGCGCGGACCAGGGGAGCTCGAACACGGGGTTGGGTCATGATGCGGATTCTCCTTTCGAGAAACGAGGTCGGTTCGGAAAACGCGGCCGCGGTGATCAGCCGCTCCGCGGACGAGGCGCGGCGCCCCACCTCCAGCAGCAGCGCCCCGTAGCCGCGCACGTCGCCGCGGCGGGCCAGCACGCGGGCGTCGCAGTCCACCTCCACCGCCAGCCGCAGCCGGCGCAGCTGCCACCACGCGGCCGGGTTCCACGGCATCAGCGCGGCGGCGCCCAGCGCCAGGGAAAGCAGCCGCGGATCGCCCGCGCGCAGGTGCTCGCGCTCGTGCTCCAGCAGCAGCGCGCGCACGCCGGGCTCCGCGTCGCGCACCACCCACTCCGGCAGCACGATGCGGCTGCGGATGAGCCCGACGACGGCCGGCCCCGTCCGCGGCGAGAGGAGGACGGGCACGCCGTCCACCTCCGCCGCGCGCCACTGCCGCCGGCGGCGCTCCAGCACCACGCACGCGGCCAGCAGCGCGAGCACGGCGGCGGTGCTCGATCCCAGCCACGCCAGCGCCAGCGGCCGGTCCAGCGCCGCCAGGTCGATCCGCCGCGGCGCCTTCACCGCCGCGGCCGCGGGAATCCGGGACTGCGCAGCCGGCCCGCCCGCGTCCGCCGTCGCGACGCGCTCCGGCAGGGGCTGCGGGGCGCGGGGGAGCCAGCGCGCCGCCGCGGGGATCGCCAGGGTGAGGACGATGGCCGCCGCCCACGCCCAGCGCGTCGCCCGGCCAAAGGAGCGCAGCGCCCCCTCGGCGGCCGCGGCGCCGGCGCACAGCAGCACGCCGACGACCGCGCAGTACAGCATCCACTGGGCGATCATGGGCGCTCCTCCCGCCGCGGCGGCCGCGCCTCCGGGCTCACCACCGGCACGGCGGCGCCCTCGATGGTGCGCGCGGATCCGGCCGCCGGGGCGACAGCACCCTTCACGGGTCGCGCCGCCGCCGGTCCCGTCGCCACCCCGGCCTCCACGGATGGCGCGGGAGCCGCCACGGGCGCGACTGTCCCCTGCGCCGATCCGACGATCGCCGGCGCCGGAGCGACGGCTGCCCGGCCCGATCCCGCGACCGTGGTCGCTGGAGCGGCAGTCGCCCGAACCGGCGTTCCGACCGTGGTCCCCGGCGCGACGGCCGCCTGCGCTGATCCAGCGACCGTCGGCGCCGGAGCGACGGCTGTCTGACCCGATCCCGAGACCGTGACCGCAGGAGCGATGGCGGTCTCGGTCCGGGCGGTTGCGGCCGGGGCCACGGGCGCGTCGGCGACGCCCGCGGCGGCCGTCGTCTGCGGGGGCGCCGGGGGATCGGTGGGGGTGGGACGGGCGGGGCCGGGGGCGCGGCAGGCGGCGGCCACCAGCAGGGCGGCCATCCCGCCGAAGGCGAGCGCGCGCGGCAGCGGGCGGCGAGCGCGGGGCAGGGTCATCATGCGGATCCTCCGTTCCAGGAACGAGGCGGGTTCGCTGAACGCCGCCGCGGTGATCATCCGGTCGCCCGAGGCGCGCCGCCCCACCTCCAGCAGCAGCGCGCCGTACGTCCGCACGTCCGCGCGCCGGGCCAGCACGCGGGCGTCGCAATCCATCTCCACCGCCAGCCGCAGCCGGCGCAGCTGCCACCAGGCGGCCGGGTTCCACGGCATCAGCGCCACGGCGCCGAGCCCCAGGGCCAGCAGGCGCGGGTCGCCGGCGCGCAGGTGCTCGCGCTCGTGCTCCAGCAGCAGCGCGCGCACGCCGGGCTCCGCGTCGCGCACCACCCACTCCGGCAGCACGATGCGGCTGCGGA
>DASTNU010000183.1:0-4180 GCA_035720605.1 Longimicrobium sp.
CGGACCTGGTGCAGGGAGTGCGCATCCAGTGCCACGAGCAGATCGTCACGGCGGTGCGGGCGCTCGGACTGGTGATGCAGGCCTTCCAGTACGTCGTGCGGCGAGGCGACACGGGCGCCTACAACTGCCGGCGGATCACCGGCGGTACCGGCTCCAGCCTGCACTCCCACGGCATCGCCATCGACGTGAACTGGAACACGAATCCGTACCGCGCCGACAACCGGCTGGTCACCGACATGCCCCGCGCGATGGTGAACGCCGCACTCGCCATCCGTACCAACAACGGCAAGGAGGTGTGGGGCTGGGGCGGGAACTACCGGACGGTGAAGGATGCCATGCACTACGAGATCGTCTGCACCCCGGCGGACCTGGCGACCGGCATCAACTGGAGCACCGTCAAGCAGCCGTCGCTCACGGTGCGCAACTTTCACCAGTGGCCGCTGGTGCAGCGGGGCGACCGCGGCCCGGCGGTGGAGAAGCTGCACGAGCTCCTGGAGATCGCCAAACCCGGCGATTCGGGATTCGGCATCTTCGGCCCGGTTACGGAAGCGACGGTACGCGAGTACCAGCGCACCCACGGCCTGACGGCCGACGGGAAGGTGGGGCGGCAGACCTGGACCGCGCTGCTCACGAAGCAGCCGGAGGTGGACGCGGCGGCGCCCGGACCCGTCAAGCGGCAGCCCTCGTCCGAGCCCATCTAGCTCTCTCTCGCGGCGAAGTACCGCGGCCCGCGACGGAAGGCTCGTCGCGGGCCGCCCTGCTTTCCCCTGCGTTCGGGTGAGGTCCGGCCTTCGCAGGCCCTGCCGGGAGCTGCTCGTCGCGACCGGATCAGCGCATGGCGCGCTGGCCCATGGGCGTGCGCGCCAGCCGCGCGTCCGCGCCGGCGATGGGCGCGTAGTACAGCTCCGAGACGATGGCGCCGACGCCCTCGTACACCTCCTCCACCGTGCCCACCCGCTGCGCGCCGAGCGCCCGCAGCAGCGGCAGCGAGGCGGCGTTGTAGACCGGGTGCGCCACGATGGTGGCGTACAGGTGCTCGTGGCCCGCCTGTACCGCGGCGCGCAGGGCGGTGAGCGCCAGCTCTGGCGCCCGCATCCGCGCGTGCGGCAGGATGGCCAGCTGGTCGAAGTAGCACATCCGCTCCTCCGGCGCCGTCCATCCCGCCGGAACGTCCCAGCGGATGAGGTCGCGCCGCGTCCACAGCTCCGACGCGCGCAGCACCGCCTCCGGCAGCACCACGGCGAAGCCCGCGACGGTCCCGGCGGGATCGAGCAGCACCCACACGTCCGACACGTCGATCAGCGTCCGGTACTGCTCCAGCGAGGCGCCCAGCAGAAACCCGCCCCGCGGCGCCTGCTGCGCCTCCGCCGGCAGCGCCAGCGCCTGCTTGATGGCCAGCAGCGCCTCGGCGTCGGTCTGCGCGGCGCGGCGGACGCGCATCACCGGCGCCCCAGGCGCAGCTCCACCGAGAACTCGCCCACCTCCGCCATGTTCTCCAGCAGCGGCCCCTTTCGCTGCTGCCAGATGGCCTGCCAGATGGTGTGCACCTTCTGGTTCTCGTGGTACGCCGCGGGGAGCTCGTGCCGCCGCAGCGGCAGCTGGTGCCAGGGGATGGTGGGATCGTCGTGGTGCGTGGCGTGCTCGTTGAAGTTCAGCAGCAGCCAGGAGAAGAACCGCTGGCGCGGGAGCGAGCGCACGTTGTGCCGCACGTCGGGGCCCACGCTGGTGTCGTAGTGGTAGACGTACAGCAGCAGCGACCACACCCAGGCGAACACCGCCAGCGGCAGCCCCAGGGCGACCGCCCATCCCCCCGCGCCGAACGCCATCCACAGCGCCGCGTTGTAGCCGATCCCCAGCCCCAGCTCCGCCCAGGCCCGCAGCCGCCTCTCCATCGTCCAGTGCCTGAAGACGGGCGAGATGCGCGTCGCCGTCTCCGTCGGCACGACGAGGAAGAGGAGCACCGAGACCAGCGAGTGGATGAAGAAGCCGCCCAGGAAGACGTAGAAGATCCACACCGCGTGGTAGTACGCGCGCCACAGCGGCGTGACCTGGCCGCGGACGACGAAGGTGTCCAGGTTGGCGGTGTGGTGGTCGCGGCGGTTGTGGCCGTGATGGAAGTAGTGGATGCGCCGGTAGATGGTGAACGGCGCCGCCACCGGCAGCAGCAGCGCCGTGCCGATCGCGTCGTTCAGCCGCGGGTGCGCGGGGTACAGCTTCTTGTGGATGGCCTCGTGCGCGGCGATGTACATGCGGTCCAGCCACAGCCCCTGCGCCACGATCAGCACCGCCAGCAGCGCCCACCGCCCCGGCAGTTCCTCCGCGCGCCACACCGCCAGCGCCGCCGCCATCAGCGCCACGTGAACGCCGACGGTCTGGATCACCAGCGCATGGGAGACGCGGGCGTCTTCGTGCGAAACGGCGGCGCGAGCGGGCATTACGGATGAATGCTGCGAGAGGCGCGAGGGGGCGACCGGCTGAGAGTAACGGGGCGGAGGCCGAACGTCCAGCCGGTGCCGGCAATACAAGGCTGCAGTTCCCACATGATCTGTCGTTGCCATCCTGTCCTGTGCTGTCATCCTGGCTGGCTGGCTGGCTGGTTGGCGTGAGCGCGACGAAGGAGAGGGAGGTGTCGGGCCAGGACCTCACTCATTGTCGTTGTGGGATCTCTCGCGCTCGAATACATTTCAATGACTTCTAAGGAGTGATGGACTACCCGCTCTGCGGCTTGTCTAACAGGTGCCTAACCGCTTTGTGTTTGATAACGACTTACAATTTTAAAGGGAACCGGCGTAGATGCTTCACGTAGTTACAGGCGCAAACCAGCATCTCTATGGTGCTCAACTTCAAGAGATGCTCCGCCAGCGGAAGGCCGAGTTCGTTGGCCGGCAGGGATGGGAGCTTCAGGTATTCGATGGTTTGGAGAAGGATGACGGAGACGACGAACGGGCCGTCTACCTGCTCGCGCTGAACGCAACGGGGGAGTGCCGCAGCAGCATTCGCATCCGGCCGGCCGATGATTTCTCGTATATGATCGACCGCATGCCGGAGTTCATCGATGGAGACGCACAGGCGCTGCGTAACGATCCGGCGCTGTGGGAGATCGCTCGCTGGATCAACCATGGCGGGTGGAAGACTGGCCAGGAAATCCGGATCGGACTCATCGAATACCTGCACTCACGCGGTGTGACTCAGGCGATCAGCTGCGCCGATGTTGAGAAAGCCGATTATGCCATTCGTACTGGCTGGCGGTTGAGGTACCTGGGTCAACCGCGCCGTTATGCTGTCGGAGGCCGCCTTGCCGTGGCGGTTTCGCTTACCGTCAGCGCGGAGGAGGTAGAGCAACTGCGAGCGAGGTTTGGGCGTCGTGACATGGTTCTCATCGAAGTGCCGGCGGACGCGCCATGGGCCGGCTTGCCGCTGCCGGTGATCGAGCGGGAATTCCGCGTGGCCGCAGACACCGCCTCATCCACTGCCGAGTTGCACGAGATCGCGGACACCCGACTGCGGAGGTCGAGAGGCGTTTGATTTTCTCGCCAGCCGGAGAACACTCGGCACTTCCTGACCACTGCCCTCTCCCCTGCCCACCTCATGCCCCCATCAGCAGTCCGCGAGCGGCCTGCTGCAATCAGGAGTGAACAAGTCTATGGAAAAGCGCATCGCTATCGTCGATTACGATTGCCTTACCTCACTCGGCACCGACGTGGACAGCACCTGGGCGGCGGCCGCCGACAACCGGAGCGGCGTGCGGCATATCGACCGCTATGTGCCTGCCGAGAACCGTTTCCAGGGTGTTTCGGACATTGCCTACGCGGGCCAGATCCCGATTTCGTTCGAGGAACTGGCTGGGTCGGCCGACAAGTACGAGAGGTGGCCCGAGCCGGCGTATCATGCTGCCCAGCTCCTCGCCGGGCGGATCTTTGACCGTATCCGTTTTGACATCTCACACCACGACCCTCAACGGATTGGTGTGTTCGGAGGCACCGCCCTCACATCCGAGATCTCACAGGACATCGTCACCCGGTCGGGGAAGCCGGATACGAAGTTCATCCTCCACCAGTGCCACAACACGCCCTTGGCGGCCGTTGCGAGCGCGTTTGGTCTTCGAGGCCCTTCCTTCAGTGTCAGCAGTGCATGCGCTTCTAGTGGGCATGCTCTTTTCCTCGCGGGCCAGCTCATCAAA
>DASTNU010000184.1:0-5153 GCA_035720605.1 Longimicrobium sp.
ATCAACTTCGGCTGGAACGTGATGGAGGGCGCCCACTGCCGGGTGGAACCCTGCGACACCAGCGGCAAGCAGCTCCCGGTGCTGGAGTACGACCACGACGACGGGTGCGCGGTCGCCGGCGGCTTCGTCTACCGCGGCGCGGCGATGCCGTGGCTGCACGGCCACTACTTCTATGCCGACTACTGCGACGGGTGGGTGCGCTCCTTCCGGCTGGAGGACGGGCAGGTGGTGGACCTCCGCACGCACGCGGTGGGCGCTGTGGGGCGCATCACCTCCTTCGGCGTCGACGCCGCCCAGGAGCTGTACATCACCGTCGGCAACACGGGGCGAGTGTATCGCCTGGTTCCCGGCAGCTGAAGACCGCCCGGCGGCTGGATGAACCCTGGTAGGGGCGGATTTTGTATCTGCCGAACACACGAAGCCCGCGGAAGCAAGTCCGCGGGCTTTGTGTGTTCTGTCCCCTATGCCCCAAGACGCTTCAAGTCCTCCAGGTCCCTGTAACGTTTTGTCTGCGAAGGCGGACAGCGCGTAGTCGTTGCGGCGACTTCAGCCGCAGTTCGCGGGCTCGCCCTACCCTCACCCCCGCTGCCGCCGCAGGTCCTCGACCTCGGCGCGGAGGGTCGCGATGAGCTCGGCGATGAAGCCGAAGCCGAAGAGGACGAAGCCCACCGTCTCCAGCAGCACCACCAGCGTCAGCAGCGGCCGGAAGCCGAAGGGCGGCATCCATCCCCCGATCCGCAGCACCACCGTCAGCAGCCCCACGACGAGGCCGGCGAAGATGAGCATCAGCCCGCCCCCGCCAAAGAACTGCATCGGCTTCTCGCTGAACTTCAGGTAGAACCAGACGACGACGAGGTCGCCCACGCCGACGAGCACCCGCCGCCGCCCGGAGAACTTGGCCACCCCCGCGCGCCGCGGGAACAGCTCGATGTCGACCTCCGAGACGCGGTACCCGCGCGCGTGCGCCAGCACCACGAAGAAGCGGTGCCAGTCGTGGCGCAGGGGGATCTCGCGCAGGATCTCGGTGCGGAACGCCTTCATGCTGTTCAGGTCGCGCACCGGCACGTCGAAAAGCGTCTGCGACAGGCGGTTGTAGATGGACGAGACGCCGCGCTTCTCGTACTGCCCCACCTTGCGGCCGGTGACGATGTCCCACCCCTCGCCCAGCTTTTCCAGGAAGCGCGGGATCTCTTCCGTGGAGTGCTGCAGGTCCGCGTCGAAGAGGACCAGGAACTCCGTTTCCGCCGCCCAGGCGCCGGTGACCATCGCCTCCGTCTTGCCGCGGTTGCGGCGGTGGCGCAGCACCCTGGCGCGGGGCGTCCCCGCCGCCTCGCGCAGCGCGGCCTCGTACGTCCCGTCGGTGGAGCCGTCGTCCACCAGGATGATCTCCCCCGCCAGGCCGTGCTTCTCGAAGGTCCGCCGCAGCTCGGCGAAGAGCGCGGGGACGTTCTCCACCTCGTCGAAGGCGGGGATGAGCACGGCGAAGTTGGCGCGCAGCTGCGGCGGCACCACGGGAAGGCGCTCCGCGGCAGGCCCGTCCGCCGGGGCGGGCACGGGACGCGCCGGAGGGGCGTCCAGCTGAACGCCCCCCTGTCCCCCGTCCCCCGCCCCCGCGACCCGGCCCCTGGGATTCACCTCACACCCGCTTGCGCATGCGGGCGCTCAGCACGCCCAGCTGGTCGCGGTACTTGGCCACCGTGCGCCGGGCGATCTGGATCCCCTCTTCCTTGAGGATGTTCACGATCGCCTGGTCGGTGAGCGGGTGGGCCGGGTCCTCGTCGTTCACCAGCTTCTCGATCTGCGCCTTGATGCCGCGCGCCGACACGTCCTCGCCGCTGGTGGTGGACAGGCCGGAGGAGAAGAAGAACTTGAGCGGGAACACGCCGCGCGGCGTCTGCACGAACTTCTCGTTCGTCACGCGGGACACCGTCGACTCGTGCATGTCGATCACCTCGGCCACCTCGCGCAGGGTGAGCGGCTTGAGGTACTGCACGCCCTTGTCGAAGAAGTCGCGCTGCCGGTCGACGATGAAGTTCATCACCTTCAGCATGGTCTGCCGCCGCTGCTCGATCGCCTGGATCATCCAGTTGGCGGAGTTGAGCTTGTTGCTGATGAACTCCTTGTTCTCGCCCACGAACTTCTTCTTGTCCTTGGCGATGTCGCGGTAGGCGCGCGACAGCTTGAGGCGCGGCAGGCTGGTGTCGTTCAGGAACACCAGGTACTCGCCCTCGATCTTCTCGACGATCAGGTCGGGGATGATGTAGTTGTCGCCCCCCGACGAGTACTTGAGCCCCGGCTTGGGGTCCAGCTTGGCCACCTCGTCCGCCGCGTCCTGCACGTCGCGCGGCGTGATGCTGAGCTCCTTGCTGATCTCGCTCCAGCGGTGGTTGATGAGCTGGTCGAAGTAGTCGCGCACGATGCGGAAGGCCAGGCTGCCCTGCAGCCGGCGCTCGATCTCCGCCAGCTCCGGCTCCGACTCGCCCGTCTCCTGGATGGCGTCCTGCACCGCGCTGTCGCGCAGCTGCAGCAGGATGCACTCGCGCAGGTCGCGCGCGGCGATCCCCGGGGGATCGAAGCCCTGGATGACGCGCAGCATGCGCTCCGCCTCCTCCAGCTCGTACGGCTCCAGCCCCTCGAACTCCCCGCTGTCCACGATGAAGTTGTTCAGGTTCACGACCGTCTCTTCCAGGTCGCAGACCAGGTAGCCCTCGTCGCTGACGTTGCCGATGATCTCCTCGCCCAGCAGCAGCTCCCGCTCGGAAAGGCGCAGCAGGGTGAGCTGGTCGTGCAGGTGGTCGCCCAGGTCCTTGGTGTCGACGGAGACGGGCTCGTAGTACTCGCGCTCCTCGTACTCCTCGCGGCGGCCGCCGGTCTCGAAACCGTTCAGGAGGATCTCCTCCCAGTCGATCTCGTCGTCGTCCTTCTCCTTGTCGTCTTCCTTCTCCTTGGCCTCTTCCTCGGCGTCCGGCTCCACCAGGTCCAGGAAGGGGTTGTTGAGCAGCTCCTGCTTGAGGTGCTGCTGAAGGTCCAGCAGGGGCATGTAGAGCAGATCCATCGCCTGGTACAGGCGTGGATTGATCTTCATCTCCTGCTTCAGGGTGGTCCCCTGGTAAAGGCCGGTCTTCATGCCGCTTCGTCCTCTCGTGGATCCTGCGTCTCGTCCCGCGGAGAGCCGGGCTGCTCCACCGCCCCGTCCCGCTCGTCACCGTCCGCCCCCAGCCCCGCCGCCCACGCCGTCCCGCTCTCCGCCGCGCCGAACTCCCCGAAGTCCGCCTCGCCCCACCCGGCCCCGCCCCCGTCGTCCGGGGGCGCCGCGCCCGACCTGCCGAAGTCCTCCGGAAGCACCGCGCTCTCCTGCCGCGGCGGGTCCGGGGGGCGGGGATAGCGCTCGCGCATCCGCGCCGTGAGCGTGGGGCCCAGGTAGATCTCCGCCACCTCCTCGTTCCACACCAGCTCCGCCACCGTGCCGCTCACCCGCACCCGGCCGTCGTACATGATGTAGGCGCGGTCCACGATGTCGAGCGTCTGCTCCACGTTGTGGTCGCTGATCAGCACGCCGATGCCGCGGCGGCGCAGGCCGCTCACGATCTGCTGGATGTCGTGCACGGCGATGGGGTCCACCCCCGCGAACGGCTCGTCCAGCAGCATGAACTTGGGGTCGCCCACCAGGGCCCGGGTGATCTCCAGCCGCCGCCGCTCGCCGCCGGAGAGGGCGTACGCCCGCGTCTTGCGCAGGTGCTTGATGGAAAGCTCGTCCAGCAGCGTCTCCAGCCGCTTCTTCCGCTCGCCGCGGGGAATCTTCATCATCTGCAGGATGGCCATCACGTTCTCTTCCACGCTGAGCTTGCGGAAGATGGACGGCTCCTGCGCCAGGTACCCGATCCCCGCGCGGGCCCGGCGGTACATCGGCACCCCCGTGAGGTTGCGCTCGCCGATGAACACCTTGCCTTTGTTGGGGCGGATGAGGCCCACCATCATGTAGAAGCAGGTGGTCTTCCCCGCCCCGTTGGGCCCCAGCAGCCCCACGATCTCGCCCTGCGCCAGGTGCAGGTCCACCTCGTTCACCACGCGGCGCTTGCGGTACACCTTCACCAGCCCGCGGGCAGAGAGCGTCGCGCCGCCGGGGACCAGCATGGCTCCCGGCCCGCGCGGCTCCTCCGCCGGCGCGGGGGGCAGGTCCGGCGCGGCGGGGACCAGGTCGGTGTCGCCGCCGGTGTGCTCCAGGATGGCGCGGATGCGGCCGTCCAGCAGCTCCAGCACCTCGCCGCGGCGCGACTCCACGTCCGCCGCGGCCCAGCCGGTCAGCCGCACCCCCGCCCAGGGCACCTCTCCCGCCTGCGCCGCGTCGCCCTCCGCGTGCGCCACCGGCTCCAGCACGCCGTCCTGCTGCAGGGTGCGGACGATGTGCTCGTCCAGGTAGTGCAGCGTGTCGGCGGCGGGAAAGTTCTCCGGCTGGCTGCTCTCGCCGTGGCGCGCGTACCAGCGCTGGTATTCCTCGCGCAGCCCGGTGAGCCAGATGGCGCGCTCCACCGTGCCGTCGCCGTTCACGCGGTCCACCAGCGCCCGCAGGGCGATGAGCTTGCTCAGGTCGCCGGGGCCGGTGGCGTCCACCAGCGCGTGGAAGCCGCTCATCGGCGTCCTCCCGCGGCGGTGCGCCGCTCCGGCACGGGCGGGTTCGCCGGCGTCGCCGCCGCCGGAGCCGGAGGGGGCGGGGTCGTCGGCGCGGGCGAAGGCTGATCCCCCGCCGCTGGCGGCCGCGCGGCCACCGAGTCGGCCGGAAGGGTGTCGGCCGCGACCGCGCCGGGGCGCGCGGAGTCCGCGCGGAGGGAATCCGCCCGCGCGCTGTCCGGGTTCAACGGGTCCAGGTACACGCCTCGCTTCAGCCCCCGCACCGTCGCGATGTCCACCTCGCCCTCCAGGAAGGTGAGCTCGATGGTGTCCGCGATCACGTAGTTGATCCCCCGCCGGCCATCGGCGTTCGCGCTGTCCGCGCGGCTGGGGCGCATGCGGTACAGCGACCGCGCGCTGCCCAGCGCCAGCATCCGTTCCAGCTCCGCCTCCTCTTCCTGGTTTCCCGGCCCCGCCCGGGCGGAATCCGCTCCCGCCGTGTCCGCCCGCGCCGTGTCCGCCGCGGGGAGCGTGGGCCGGGCGGT
>DASTNU010000185.1:0-3385 GCA_035720605.1 Longimicrobium sp.
GCGGGGATGCGCGTTCCCGGGACCGGCGTCTGCTCCGCCACCGTCCACGCCGCGCTGTCGGCGAAGGCGGAGTCGAACGCCGCGGCGAACCCCGCCGAGGCGAGCGCCTGGCGCGCGGCGGGAAGCCCCATCGCCCGCACCTCCGGCACCGCGGCGGAGTCCACGCGCGCCACCTGCGCTCCCTGCGGCGCCTGCGGCACCTGCGGCGCCGGCCGCTGGGGCTGCGCCGGCGGCGTGCGGTCGACCGGCGTCCGCGGCGTGTCCCGCTGCGCGACGACGGGGGGCTGCAGCGCGGGCGGAACGCCCATCGACAGGTTGACGACCGCCCCCGCCGGCACCCGCTCCCCCGCGTGGAAGGTGTGGCTGATGACGCGGACGCGGGGTCCCGGCGCCATCCCGCTCACCTCGCCCACGCGCAGGCCGGCCTGCCGCAGCATGCGCTCGGCGCGATCGCGGGGCAGGCCCATGATGGCGGGCATGATCGCCACGCGCGCGGCCACCAGCCACACGGGAATGGCGGAGCCGGGCGCCACCCGTGCTCCCGCCCCGGGCCGCTGGCGGGCGATGGTGCCCGGCACCCCGGGCGCCGCCATCTCGTTCATCGCGCCCAGCGCGAGCTTGCTGCGCGCCAGCAGCTCCCGCGCGTCCTCCACCGTCAGCCCGACGAGGCTGGGGACGACGGAAACGTTCTCCTCCTGCGCGGGCGCGGGAGGGGGTACGTTCGTGGGGGTCTGCGCGGGAGCGGGTACGTTCGTGGGCGTCCGCGCGGGAACCGGTACGTTCGTGGGGGTCTGGGTGCGCACGGGAATGCGCGGGGAGTCCACGGCCGGGCGGATCGCCGGGTTGGTCCGGATGACGATGGTGTCCCGCTGCGCGCGCAGGCCGGCCGGGGTGGCGGCGCAGAGCAGCGCGAGCGCCAGGCCCAGGACGGGACGCGGGGAGCGACGGAAGGGTGTGTCCACGGCTCTCCTCCCTGTGCAGGCGGAGCGCGGAACGGGGCGGCGCGCGAAACGCCGGTGGCGGCATCCTGTCCAGCGGCCGGTCCCTTCCGCGGGAGCCGGCTGCGCCGCCACAAACACATGTTAACGGCGGCCGCGGGGGCACGCAACGAAACCGCAACCGTAGCAGCGCGAAGCAGATCCCCCCGCGCCGGGGACCGGACGTTTGTACAACGAGATGCGAGAGCAGCGTGTTTCAGGGGAGGGAAAAACGGGAAGGACACGGAGAAGCCCGATCTCCGCGCCCTTCCTTCTCACCGCTGCGTCCTCCGCGCTAGACCCACCCTTCCGCCGCGTGGCGCGGAAGAGCTCAGGGCTCGCCGACGCTCAGCTCGTACTCGCCCTCGGCGCCGGCGGAGAAGGACGTGGCCTGGATGATGTAGCGGCCGTCCTCGGGAAGCTCGATCTCCAGCGCGGAGTCCAGCCCCTCACCGTCCTCGGCGTCGTCGTTGGAGCCGATCTCCTGGAACTCGCCGTCCACCATCCGGCCGATGACCAGGTACGCGTCGAAGTCCTCCGCGCGCAGGGCGACGCGGATGGTCTCGCCGGCGCGGCCGGTGTAGGCGTACGCGTCGTACCAGCGGCCGTCGTCCAGCTCCGCGTCGCCGTCGGCCAGCGCGCCGTTCACCGTCTCGCCGCGGCGCACCGGGGTCACGCGCGCCTCCGGCGCGGCCGCGCGCTCCTCCACCCGCAGCGAGTACTCGCCCGTGACGGAGCCGAAGGCGCCCGCGCGCACCAGGTATTCTCCGGCCTCGGGAAGGGTGGCGTTCAGCACCCCGTTCGCGCCCTCGGTGGACTCTTCCACCGGCACGAACTCGCCGTCCTCCATCCGCCCCACCTCCAGGTTCACGAAGTACTCCTCGAACTCCATCCGCGCGCGCACGCGCTGCCCGGCGCGGCCCGTGAAGCGGTACAGGTCGTAGAAGCCGTCCGCCCCCTCTTCCTGCGCGTCGTACTCCGCGTCGTCCTCGGAAAGCTCGCCGGTAACCTCGCGGCCCAGCGTGAGCGGCGTGACGGTGGGCGGGCGGATGGTGACCGTGTCCAGCCGCACGCTGAAGGCGCCGGTGCCTCCTTCGCCCAGGGCCTGCGCGATGAGCAGGTAGGTGCCGGCCGTGGGGACGGTGAAGCGCAGGCGCGAGTCGGTGCCCTCGGGGCCGCCGTCGTCGTCCGTGAGCATGTGGTCGGTAATGCCGCCGATGGTGCGCGCCACCGTGAGGTAGGTGTCGAAGTCCGCCGACTCCATGGTGGCCACGTACCGCCGCCCGGGCGCGGCCTGGAACTGGTAGACCTTGAAGTGCCCGCGCTCGAACATCGCGGGGTCGCTCGGGGAAAGGGTGCCGGAAGCGCTCTGCCCGACGCGCAGCGTGGGGAAGGTGCCGGTGCCCGGCTGCGCGTGGGCGGGCGCGCCGAGCACGGCCGCCAGCGCCAGGCCTGCCGCCGCGGTACGGAGGGTCCTCATGGATTGCACCTGTCGCAGTGGATTGATGGAGATTGATCGGGTCGAACGAGAGGGTCCAGCGGCGCGCAAGATAGGCGCTCCGCGCCTGCACGGACAAGGGTGATGGAGTGAACGGGTGATGGAGTGATCGAGTGATGGAGCGAGCGTGACGAGATGGCCGGAATCCCATGGTACGCGTCGCCGGTTCTCGTCCCGGCGGTTGAAACCGCTGCTCGCAATTCACGAAGTCCGCCTTCGCGGACTGCACCGGGAGGTTCTCGTTCGAGGTTGCACGGAGCACAATGCCTGCGCCGCGCCAGTCCGCGCAGGCGGACTTCGTGATGGTCCAGCAGCGGTTTCAATTCAACCGCCGGGCGAGGGGCCGGCCACCAACGGCACTCCAATTCAACCCTTTCACCCCTTCACCCTTTCACCCTTTCTCCCTTTCTCCCTTTCACCCCCTCACCCCTTCACCCCTTCACCCGCCCCACGCCCCCGCGGTTGCCGCTCCCCGGCGCGCGCGCTAACTTCCCGCCTTCACGCCACCCCTGCACGGAGCGCCGAACCCTGGCTTCCACGCTGGTCAGCACCGACCTTCCCTTCCCGCTGCGGGTGCGGGGCAAGGTCCGCGACGTGTACGACCTGGGCGACGCCCTGCTGATGGTCGCCACGGACCGGGTGAGCGCGTTCGACGTGGTGATGCCCACCCCCGTGCCCCGCAAGGGCGAGGTGCTCACCCTGATCAGCGCGTGGTGGTTCGCGCGCACGGCGGACCTGGTGCCCAACCACGTCCTTTCCGTGGATCCCGACGAGATCGCCCGCCGCTATCCCGGCCTGGCCCCGCACCACGAGGCCTGGGCGCGCCGCGCCATGCTCTGCCGCACGCTGCGGCCCTTCCCCGTGGAGTGCGTGGTGCGCGGCTACCTCTCCGGCAGCGCGTGGAAGGAGT
>DASTNU010000186.1:0-2923 GCA_035720605.1 Longimicrobium sp.
CCAGCCGCGCTCGTTCATGGACAAACCCTCCACACCGCCTGAGCCCCGCTCACCTCATCCAAAGCTTTTGGCTCCACACGGTTGACGGCGGAAACCGTCTGTGCCATACTCAACCTGCGGATGCCCGTTCGAACACCCGTACCTGCCCCTGCGGCGACCCGCCGCGTTCTCTCCCGATGATCTGCGGAATCGTGCTGGCCGCCGGCCGCTCGCGACGGATGGGCGAGCCCAAGGCCCTGCTCCGCGCCGGGAACGACACGTTCGTCGAGCGCGCCGTGCGCGCGCTGTACGAGGGCGGCTGCGGCTACGTGGTGGTGGTCACCGGCCGCCTGGACGACGAGGCGGCCGTGCGCATTGCGGAAGAGGCCGCCCTGCTGGACGCGGGGATCGCGGTGAACCCGGCCGCGGAAAGCGAGCAGTCGGACTCGCTGCGCATCGGGCTGGGGGCGCTGCCCCCGCAGGCGGAGGCGGCCCTGGTGGCGCCGGTGGACGTCCCCGACGTCTCCGGCGCCCTCGTCCGTGCGGTCATCGAGGCGTTCCGCCGCACCGGCGCCCCGGTCGCCCTTCCCGCCAGCGGCGGGCGCCACGGGCACCCGGTGCTCTTTGCCCGCCGCGTCTTTCGCGAGCTGATGCACCCGGAGCTGCCGGAAGGCGCCCGCACCGTGGTGCATGCCCACGCGGCGGAGCTGGCGGAGGTGCCGGTGGATGCCCTTCCCCCGGACCTGGACACGCCGGACGACTACCGGCGCTGGCGGGCCGGCGCGTGACGGAGCGGCTTTCCCTGGCGGACGCCGTCCACCACGCGCGCCAGGCGCTGGAGGGCGGCGAGCCCGTCGTGGGGCTCGCGGTGCTCGAGTCCGCCGGCGGCGGCCCGCCGCCCGGCGAGCGGATGTGCGTCTGGGCGGACCGCGCCGCCGGCACGCTGGGCGACGCGAATCTGGACGAGGCCGCGATACGTATGGCACGGGGCGTCCTGAGCGAGGGCGCGCCGGCGGGCCCGCGGACGGTGCAGGCGGAGGAGCTCGGCTGCACGCTGTACGTGGAGCCGCACCTGCCGCCCCCGGAACTGGTGATCGTGGGCGCGGGCCACGTGGCGCGGCCGCTCTGCCGCATCGGCGCCATGCTGGGGTTCCGGGTAACGGTGCTGGACGACCGGCCGGAGTTCGCCACCCGGGAGCGCTTTCCCGAGGCGGCGGTGGTGCGGCCGGCGGACTTCGCGGACCCGTTCCGCGGCCTGTCCATCGACCGGCGCAGCTACCTGGTGCTGGTGACGCGCGGCCACAAGTACGACTTCGAGGCGCTGCGCACCATCCTCCATCGTCCGGAGCTGCCGGCGTACGTGGGGATGATCGGCAGCCGGCGGCGCACGCGGGCCGCGCTGGAGCAGCTGGTGCGCGACGGGATCGATCCGGAGCGCCTGCGCACCGTCCACGCGCCCATCGGCCTGGACGTGGGCGCGGAGACGCCGGAGGAGATCGCCGTCGCCGTCGCCGCGGAGATCGTGATGGCGCGCCGCGGCGGCACCGGGCGCCCGCTGCGCGACGTGGAGCGGGTGGCGGAGCGGTGGATAAGGCCGAGTGCCTAGTGCCCAGTATCAAGTGCCCAGTACCAGGCACCGCACCCGGCACCGAGCACCAGGCGCACTGGGCACTGGGCACTGGACACTGGGCACTTCCGCAGGACCGATGTATCACACGTGCATCTTCTGCTCGGCAGACCTGGGCGCCAACGAGGCCATCGCGGCCTTTCCCGTGGGGCGCAGCATCGCCTTCGACGCGTGGAAAGGCCGGCTCTGGGCCGTCTGCCGCAGGTGCGGGCGGTGGAACCTGGCGCCGCTGGAGGAGCGCTGGGAGGCGGTGGAGACGGCGGACAGGCACTTTCGCGACTCGCGGCTGCGGGCGCAGTCGGAGAACATCGGCCTGTGCAAGCTGCCGGACGGCACCCGCCTGATCCGCGTGGGCGAGGCGCTTCCCGGCGAGCTGGCGGCCTGGCGCTACGGCGACCAGCTCGTCCGCCGCCGCCGCCAGTACCTGATCGCGGCCGGGGTGGCCGGGGTGGGGGGGCTGGCGCTGCTGGGCAGCGTCGTCGCGCTCGGCGTGGGCACCGGTCTCGGTGGATTCTGGAGCGTCTTCGCGCAGGGGTGGGAGGAGCGGCAGTCCAGGAAGATCATCCACCGCCTTCCCGCGGACCTTTCGCCCACCGGGCGGGAGCTCCCCATCCGGCGCTGGCACGTGCAGGGCGCCTCGCTCGTGCAGTCCGAGGGCGACGTGGCGCTGCGCATTCCCGACGTGGACCGCGAGAAGCGCAAGACCGACGGCTGGGGGCGGGTGAAGTTCGGCACCGGGCCGGAGCTGGTGGTGCCGGGCGAGCAGGCGCGGCTGGTGCTGGGCCGGGCGATGGTCGCGGTGAACAAGAAGGGCGCCTCGCGCGACCGCGTGGGCGACGCCGTGCGGCTCATCGAGCACGCCCGCAGCGCCGAGGAGTACCTGCGGCAGGCCGCGGCGCGCGGCGGCGTGCTGGGCAAGCGCGAGGGGCTGGAGAAGCAGCAGCTCACCCCCGTGGGCGCGCTGGCGCTGGAGATGGCGCTTCACGACGAGCAGGAGCGCCGCGCGCTGCAGGGCGAGCTGGCCGCGCTGGAGGAGGCGTGGCGCCAGGCGGAGGAGATCGCCGCCATCGCCGACGCGCTGCCGGACGGCGTTCCCCCGTCCGAGCCGCCGCGGATCTAGGGAGGTGTTGCTGAACCTCGCGTCGGCGATTGTCTTCCTGAGGGAGGCGCCGCGTGTAACTTCAGCACGCACGGTACCTTGGCGCCGGCCGAAGGGTCTTGCCGGCAGAACCCTGGGGCTGAATCCCTGCCGTCGAGCCTGCCCCTCGCTGGCGGAGAGAAGATCCTTCGGTCGCGCGCAAGCGGTTGCATTACTTC